>JAYVIY010000227.1:0-3947 GCA_043769795.1 Pseudobdellovibrio sp.
GAGCATCATTGAATCCCTCGATGGCAAGATCTGGTTTGAAGCCAACAGACCGAATACTACATTTACTTTTTCATTGCCAAAATCTTTGAATCAGAATCAGTAATCGAGTATTGTAGTTAATGTGAGTATCAATTTACTTAATCTTTCAAGCCAGCTGTCACCGGACTTTTCTCTTAAAGGCGTCAGTTTCAATCTCGATGCCGGACAGATTTTAACTTTGCTCGGAAAATCCGGTTCAGGAAAAACCTCACTTCTTCGTTGTTTAGCGGGGCTTCACCCATTCACTGCTGACAAATTTGATATTCCTCGCCCCTTTGGAATGGTTTTTCAGTCTTCAAATCTATTTGCCCATCTCACTTTAGAAGAAAATGTAAAGCTCGCCTTAGTAAAAACTCAAAAAAAATCAAGCGGCGAAGCGCAGATGATCTGCGACCAGGTGCTCGAGCAGGTTCAACTCAGCCACAGGTCAAAGTCGAAGCCGCATCAGCTTTCAGGCGGCGAGCAACAGCGTGGTGCGATTGCCCGCACCCTGGCGTTGAAACCAGCTGTCATTTTTTATGATGAACCCACCTCGGCCCTTGATCCCGAGCTGGTCAATGAGGTCTTTGTTATCATGGAACAATTGAAGTTGCAGGGCTTAATGCAAATTGTTGTCAGTCATGAAACCAGAATCGTAAAGAAAATTTCAGACTATGTCGGTGTCATGAATAAAGGCGAACTCAAATGGTTCGGAGCATTGAGTGAACTGACACTTCAAATGCCCACTATGGAGCAAGATGAACAAAAGTATCTTCAATTATTTACGTAATTTTTTTGCGCTGCTTTTTATCCTGAGCATGCCGATTATTGTACAATCACAGCAAGCAAAGAGTGAACTTAAATGGGCCGCTGACGCTGAAAGCGGGGCGCCCTACGTTTTTTACGACGCAAAAAATCCGACCCAAATTACCGGTTTCGAATTTGAACTGGTGCAGTTGCTCTCAAAAAAACTGAAACTTCAACCTCACTTTGTACAAAATGCCTGGGACGGATTAATTCTTGGACTGGACCGCGGCGAATATGACATCGCAATTAATGGAATAGAAATTACTGATGAACGAAAAAAAAGTGTACTCTTTTCCGACCCCTACTACGCTACTTTTCTTCAGTTAGTCGTGAGAAACAATGATTCGCGTTTTAAAACATTGTCGGATCTAAATGGATTTAAAGTTGGAACTCTTAATGGTGCACTTTCAGAAAAAGTACTGCGATCTGAGAATGGCATCGAGGTTCTTCCTTATGAATCTGAGTCTAATGCGCATCAGGATCTCCTGCTCAATCGCTCTGATGCTTTGCTTTTTGATGCTCCGATTGCAAAGTATTACTCGGCAGTTGATTCGCGTTTTAAAATTTTACCGGCGGTCATCGGCTCGATGAATTATGGCATAGCAATTTCGAAAAAAAATAAAGACTTGCATAAAAAAATTAACCTGGCACTACAAGAAATGACTGAGTCCGGTGAGCTCAAAGAAATTTACGAACATTGGGCGCTTTGGAATCCGGCGACGGCGCAGTTGTTTAATGATCTCTCCCCAACCCGAATTTCACCTTCGTCTTTTGAAAATTACAAAAATAATCTAAACGTAAATCGCGGCTTCGCTGAAAAAATAGAAATTTATGAAAAGACGATTCCTATTTTATTAATGGCCGCCCTTAAAACAATTCAGATCAGTTTTTTTGCAATGCTCGTGGCGGTTGGAGGCGGAATCGTTTTAGTCGGTGCAAGACTATACGGTGGTAAAGTCTTACGCACTACCACGATCTCATTTATTGAAGTGACCAGGGGCACACCGCTTTTGCTACAACTCTTTTTCATCTTCTATGCACTACCGAGCTTGGGTATTGAGTTTTCGCCTTTTTGGGCGGCCGTAATCGGGCTGGGTATTAATTATTCGGTTCAGGAGTGCGAAATCTACCGAAGTGGCTTAATGAGTGTTCATAGGAATCAAATTGAGGCCGCGAAATTACTTGGTCTAAGTAGCTGGCAAAGTTTCTGGTCTGTTCAGGTACCGCAGGCTTTTCGTATTTCTCTTCCCCCGATGACCACAGATTTTATAGCCCTTATCAAAGATTCATCTTTAGTATCGGTTATTACAATGGTCGAACTCACTAAATCTTATTCAACATTGACCGCCACATACTATGATTATATGGGATTTGCGCTGATCGCAGCTCTGCTCTATATGTTGATCGGCTTACCCTTGGTTTTATTATCTAAAAAGCTAGAGAAAACAATACTCTAAGACTTAGGTTAGAATTAAATGTACGAACTTAAGATACCGCAACTCGTGACAACTATGCGGAAACAAGTGATCCGGGCCTTGGCCTGAAACTCTTAGAATTCGCCCCCGACGCTTTGCGATTGCCAAGGATTCACTAATTATTTCGAAAAAGTCTTCAAATGAAATGTGACTTGAACAGGAGCTGACAGAAAGCTGGCCATTAGGTTTTATTTTTTTTGCCACTACAGAAAAGAGCTCGATATATTTTGTTTTGGCGCGGTCTTTATGTTCTTCAGAGTGCCCCATTGATGGAGGATCTACGATAATGTGGTCCCACATATCATTTGTGGTGTTAATGTATTCAAAGACATCAACACAGAGACACGTATGTTTTGCTGGATCAAGACCGTTAAGAACCCAGTTTTGGTTGGCCAGTTCAATCGCTCCCTCGGCAATATCAAGGCTTGCTACTTTCGAAGCGCCACCCATTCCGGCATAAACAGAAAACCCGCCCGAGTAACTGAACAAATTTAACACTGACATATTTCGACTGATCGACTGAACGTATTTTCGGTTTTCACGTTGGTCGAGAAAAAAACCTGTCTTTTGACCTTTTTCAAGATTAACTTTGAATTTCACGCCATGTTCTGTGGCAATAATTTCATTCATTGTTAATTGAGAAAGGGGCTCGCCGGCTAAAAGAATAATTCCGCCCTCACTGTGCCGTCGCAATTTTTCGACAACGCTCAAACAGATTTTTTCTTTTATTAACCAATCCGCAATTTTCGACTTCTCCCAGAATTCGTTAGCTCCTTGTCCATCGAATTGCAAAACGGCGATCCCATTGTAAACGTCGCAAATAAGTCCGGGCAGAAGATCGCCCTCACCGTTAAACAAACGGTAACTATCGGTCGTCTCAGAAATAACCGCACGACGAACCTGCAGTGCAAGCGCAAAACGTGATTCAAAAAGTTCAAATGTAGGCGGCTTTCTATCAAGACTTAAAATACGCAACCTCAAAGGGCTATGAGGGTCGTAGTAGGCCCAAGCCAGAGCTTCGTTTTTAGAATCCATCACCTGGCAAAGTTGGGCTTTGGCTAGCGAAGGAGGGTTCGTAATGGCATCTTTGTAAATCCAAGGATGACCTCGCAAAACGGTACGTCGTAAATTTCGGCTGAGGTGAATTTGCAATCTGGACATCTGATGGGTATAGAAATAAACCCTATTGTTGGCAACGCTTTTGAATTTTCTTCAGTGTTTTCCCACTGAGAAATCCGAAATCCGCTCACCTAGGGGCCGTGTAGCGGTAGTAAGCGCCGATAAACAATGCAATTAACATAACGAACCCGACCTTCCACCACTCGCTTTGAAGTATCAGCCCGAAACTGAGAATAAAAAAAGCTAGAAAAAATGGGCGCACCCGCCCCGAATTGTCTTTTAATAAATTAAGAATCGTCCGTTTGTTCATCCTTGATAATGCAGCATCTTTTATGCCTTCTTTAAACTGCAACTGAAGCTGGCCCGGCCTTTGCTCAATGGTACAAAACATAACAAGGAGATCAGATGAAAAATCCATTAACAAAAATTCCCCACAGAAATCGCATCCGCGGATTCATGCCGCAACGAACGTCCACCAATCCATTTAGGTCTATGACCGATCTCGAAAATGAGATGGACCGCTGGATG
>JAYVIY010000228.1:0-10281 GCA_043769795.1 Pseudobdellovibrio sp.
GATGCGCAGACCGCCCGTGATTTCGGGGCCGAGGGCATCGGCTTATGTCGGACAGAACACATGTTTTTCGGCGAAGACCGCATCGATGCCGTTCGAGAAATGATTGTTGCAGATACGAAGTACGACCGCGAACGTGCACTAGCTAAACTATTACCGATGCAACGAGATGATTTCTACAAGTTATTTAAAATCATGGAAGCTTATCCGGTAACGATTCGTTTGTTAGATCCTCCACTGCATGAGTTTGTTCCACATCAGGATTCAGAAATTGCAGAACTGGCTAAACGCATTAAGCATGACGAAAACCGCTTGAAGCATAAAATTCACTCGTTGCATGAGTTTAACCCAATGCTCGGGCACCGCGGCTGCCGATTGGCCATAACTTATCCAGAAATTTATCAGATGCAGGCCCGTGCCATCGCCGAAGCGGCGGCTCAACTAACCAAAGAGGGTGTAACTCTTGTTCCCGAAATTATGATTCCTCTGATTGCCACCGCTAAAGAATTAGAAATACTTCGCGCGCAAACAATCGAAGTGGTTGAAAAAGTACAAAAGGAAAAAGCTGTCAAATTCAGTTACTTGGTGGGTACGATGATCGAACTTCCTCGAGCGGCCGTAACGGCCCATGAAATTGCTCATCAGGCTGATTTTTTCAGCTTCGGAACAAATGACCTGACGCAAACTACATTGGGGCTTTCTCGTGATGATTCGAGCCGCTTTTTAGGAAGCTATGTCTCTCAGGGAATTTTCGCTAAGGATCCGTTTGTAAGTATCGATCAGGTGGGCGTGGGCACCTTGGTGAAAACGGCTGTCGACTTAGGCCGACAAACCAAAGGAAACCTCAAGATCGGTGTTTGCGGTGAGCACGGTGGCGATCCAGATTCGATCCAGTTCTTTGAAAACGTTAATCTGGATTACGTCAGCTGTTCGCCTTATCGTGTGCCAATTGCAAGACTGGCCGCTGCAAGGGCCAAACTGATGCGAGCAGCTAAATAACTTCTCGTTCTTTATTCTAATCCTGAGACAGCGGATAAAGACATTTGTTATGAGCTGTGACTTTCTGTTAAAGAATTGTCAATTTTTTCACTTATTTTGTAATATTGTTTAAATTCGTCGGTGAAGTGCCGATGAGTTTTTATGAGTACAGCGCTAAAGGTACCCCAGTTACATCCATTTTTGAATAGTGCCGTCATACTTGATATTTCAAACGGCATTTTTGAAACTACAAAGACGATGGCGTCAGCGGGTTGCGTTTGTGAAAAATCTTTTGTTGAGAAGAGATGGAAATCTCCGACTTCATTTTCGGTTTATCTTGATATTGAATCAGATCCTTACAAAGGCCAGATTCTGTTTCATTTTGCGAACAAGGCCTTAACTGAACTTTATAAAAAAATTGTCAGTATGGACGACGTAAATACCCCCGATGCCGAACTGCTCGACTGTTTAGGCGAGGTTTGCAATCAGGCCTACGGTGTGGCTAAAAGAAACCTCAATCTTGACGGCTATTCGTTTCAAATGACCAGCCCTCATCCGATCATGACTCAACAGATAGCAAGCCTTGAGTCTAAATTTCCATCCATCGTAGTGCCGTTTAAATTGTTCGATGAGCTCTGCTACATCCAATTAGTCATTCTCTGAGTTGTTCTCATTTTGAGAAATTCTTCAGTTTTTTCGAAAATTAACCGAAAAAGAGTTATGGTCTTATCTCGCTTTGGCTCAATTCAATACACAGAAAAATTGTCATCGGTCATTGCGATTTTTTTTCTCGCAGCTTCGGTGCTACTGACTGGCTGCGGAAATCCGGGTTTTTCGAGTTCAGGTGCAAATCTGACCGATGGATCAAGCTCACGCCCGACGCCCGCAAATCCAACTAGCCCGACAGCGCTTAAGTCGACGGGTATAGAAGTGGTTTCCGGCGCAGTGGTTAATGTGGTGGGATCAAACGGTTCGAAAGCCAGCATTTCGATCGGTGACGTGACTAAAAATAAAACGAAAACGGCAAATGGGTACCAGGTTTTTCTGAACGTTTCCGGTCAGAATTTTTCACAATAAAATAAATTAAAAAAACTAAATTAATTAAAGTGCGTAACAGGTGCCGAAGGTGATACTGAAAAAATTCATAGTGCCGGTCCCGCCCAGACTCATTGCAAGATTGAATTCACTCACTAAGGACCACCTTTTTGAAAAAGGATATTCAACACCTGTTTTGAAACCGAGAAATGGTCCGACCGAAACCACGGCTGAGTGTCCGCTATCAGCTGAAATTGAAGCCTGTGCAAAACCCACGTCACCACCGAAATAGGTCGAATAACCGCTAGTCGAAATACTGGTTTTTTCAGGGGTGTCACGGTACTCCGGAATGGCATGAATGGGGCTGAGCCACGGATAGTATTTTACTCCCCAGCCGGTAAATCCCATGCTGGTGCCGGCTGCTCCGAAACTTCGGAAATGTTCGGTATAAATAAAAAATGCGTCGGTCCACGGATGGTCGACCGTAAAGCCGAAAGCCATCGGGTTTTCAATAAAGGTCGTACGCCCATCGGCTGAAACCGTAGTTCCTTGCCCGAGTCCGAAGTGAGCCTGAATCCGCGACGTTCCATCAGCAAACGCCGTAAGGCCGGCAAGTAATGTGGCCATTACGACAATAATTTTCATTTACGCTCCTCTTTGATTCGGGCGATCATCTTTACTGCTTGATCAAAACTAGCATCAATAGCCAAAGCTTTTTCAAACCACTTCGTGGCTTCGTCGTAATTTTTTTGCATGTAAAAAATTGAACCCTTCATAGAAACCGAACGAACATAGGCGGGGTCTACTTCGAGGGCTTTGTCGGTTTCAATCTGAGCTCTTTCCAGTTGCCCGGCCTGGGCAAATTTCTGAGCATTATGCAGCCGCTGCAAGATCGACTCAGCTTTTTTCACATCCATCTTTGGGCTCAGCTGTACTTTTACGTTCATTGTACTGCTACCGAAACTCACCGGTGGAAGCATCACGCGTTCAGGTTCAAGAGTGGTGTTTTCAAGTGTGAGCACCAGATATTCTCCATTAGACGGTGAGGAGCCGGCTTTTTCATAAAGATCTTTAAATGAAATTTCAAGAGGGGTGGTGCCAAGAAGTTTACGGTCTTTAGCCGACTGCTGCGCGATAAAAACCTGTGCATTGGGCGGCGTCGATTGAACCTTGAGGCGCGGACCCGAGCAGCCTGAAGCCAGAACGGTCAATACAAACAAGACTGTCAGTGCCGAAATTAATTTACTCATAGTGTGTTCTCCCATTTGACCACCAAGTAGGATTGATCAATTGTTTTAGTCGTTTTAACTTTAAGTTCCTGATCAAATTCTTCATTTTGATTTACTGACGGATTGATTAACTGCAACAATTCTTTGGCCGCCGATTTTTCAACGAGGTGTTTCTCAATTTCGAGCTCGGGTTTTACTTTGTCGGAGTGAAGTATAATAAAGTCGCCTTTTTTAAGTTTGATACGGCCTTCATTTCCAGGTTGAGAATTTTTCATTTCAGAATTTAAAACAATCGGGGTAGGAGTGGTGTAAGAAAGAGTGGTCCAGTCTAAAACTCCGGTCGTCAAATTCAGTGAGCACAGGCAATAATTCCAGCTGACGGTTTTACCGAAAGTTACGCCGATCAGGTCATTTAATTTTTTAATTAGATCTTGAGTGCCGGTCATTTTCGGATCACTTTCAAGCGCCCACCTGCAAACCCCTGAAAGTGCAGCCAAGGCTTCGCCCTCGGGAGCTTCTGCCAGAAGAAATAGTAGAAAAGAACCTTGGTCGGTGCTTTTCAAACAATGATTCCAAAAAACCGCGTTTTTTTGATTATTATCAAGGCTTGCGGCTAACTGCAGGCTTTCAAGTTTCAGTTCACCCGGCGAAAGATAGAGATTGCGCAGAACTTTTGAAAAATCAGCCTGGGCTTCAAGGCGGGTTTTTTTCTGATCTTCCTGAAAAAAATGAAAGAGCTGCTTTCGCATTGAACTGAAATTTTTAGAAAGCTCGCCCACTTCATCCGCGCCGCTCACAGGAAGTTTGGTCAGCCAATTTCCTTGAGCCAAGGCTTCCATGGCCTTTGAAATTTCTGCAAGGCCTTTATTCAGACCGTTGTAGGTCAATCGAGATCCGAAAAGAAAAGCAACAAACAGGGCAATGAGTGCGCCGATCGATTTAAAGATAAACAGCAACGAGGCCCGCAGGGCGATCGACTTCGGTTTTGCAAGCAGCATGAAATACCGATTGTCGGCCAACTCAAATTTGAAAAAGGAAACCAAGAGTTTTTCGTTTCCTGCGCCGACGGTTTCAAAACTGCCTTCTTCGGCCGTTTGCTCCTGTACGCTAGATTGAATTTTATCACCGAGAATTTCAACAAGGGGTTTTCCCACGATCTTCGCGTCACCGGCGTAGCGGATTCGTCCGGTTGAATCTGAAATAATCAGACTTTGCAGACCCTCCTGCACAAAAAGATTTTTGGTGCTTTCGGCAAGGTCGCGACTGTCGATTTTTCCAAGTAACAAATGCACTGAATTTAAAAGCTGAATCTGATTTTCATAAATGGCATTGGTTTGAGTTGCGACAAAAGTCGAATTCACCAAAAATAAGAAATATCCAACAAGTAAAAACGGAGTGATTACTAAAAAAGTAAATAGTTTAGTTTTTAGAGACATACCTATCTATTTTTAGCTCAGTTTGATAGGTTTAGTAGTATGTTAATTGCTCGCTCTAAAAACCTAGACGATCCGCCAGTAGAGTCGGCCGGTCTCCTTGAAAAGTTTCTTTTGTTACTCTGTCTGATCGTATTCGTGGTCTCGCTTTTTTTGGGAGCCAAGAACTCGCTCGGTCTTAAATATTTCAGTCCGATCATCTCAGGTCTTCAGAGTATTGCACGAGTTAAAGAGTTGCATGGCGAAACTTCGCGAAAGACAACGCTTGATGTGATGTGGCTGCCTCTCACTAAAGGGGGCGAGATTTTCAATTTTGATCAGCTGCAGTCAGAACTGGCTTCAGAAGTTGAAATTCAGGTCGGTGAGAAATCGGTGGTTCTAGCAAAAGAAAATACTAAACTCAGGCTGGGGCTAATCGAAGGCGATATTAATTTCAGACTCTCGCAGGGCGAAGCCCAAGTGAATGTTCTGATCGATCAGTATATTCGTATTCAGCGCGGAGCTGAATTTGAAACTCTGTATGTTAAAAAAGGATACTATGTTATCAAGATAGATCCAGTCTTCGGGGTGCAGTTTTCGTCGACCACGGCGCCGCCCAAGTTTGAAAAAACCGGAAAAATTCAGAATAAAATTGCCGAAGAAAAAAAGAAAAAAGAAGATGTGAAAGCAAAAAACGATAAAAAAGACGGAAAAATCGACCCGGAACAACCTGAATCGACGCGAAAGAAACTCAGTTACGATTTGCCGCAACCGAAAGACTCGACCGTTTTTCTCGGGTATAAAAAGCTCGAATTGATCGTTGCCGCAAAACGCACCTGCCCGGATGCGTGCACGCTGAAAATTTTTAAAAATCATCAGTTGTGGAAAGACAATGCTTTTAAATCAGGGGAGCAATCCGTTGTACGTATTCCGCCCTCAGAGATGAGTATCGGCATTTATGAATGGATTTTTGCCACCGAAACAGCAGAGTTTCGTTCGAAGTTTGTCGTTAAGGATTTTTCAGATGAAGAATTGTTTAAAGCCATTCAGAATAAACAACCTGTTGAAATTCAGGAAATCAGATAGCCGCTACGAAAAGTAATCAAATAGTTTCGTTACGGAGTAACTTTATGACGACGCGGCGATTTTGACTTTGGTTGTCTTTTAAAATGACATTTTCATTTGTGCGATTCGGAAGTACCGGAACAGTGTCGGCAAACCCAATAGCCCGCAGTTGCGACCGGTTAAAGCCATTGGCTTCAAAAACTCTTAAAACCGCTGAGGCCCGTTGGCTCGATAATTCCCAGTTGCTCGGAAATTTTTCGCTGGAAATAGGGCTGTCGTCAGTATGACCTTCAACCACAATTGCAAAGCGTCCCTGTTGGCTTTTAATAGATGGCATAACTTTGGTAAGTAACTCCATGGCTTCAGGTCGAATTTCTGCAGAGCCGGATTCAAAAAAAGTCGAACCCCTGAAGGTTACGGCGATTCCTTTTTCTAAATCTTCAAAAAAAGCCATATTCGAAAGGCCTTCGCCCTGAACTTTGTCTTTGAGTTCCTTTTGCAGGAGTTGCTGAGCTTTTTTGAATTCTCCTCCGAAAAGTTGGGTGGTGTGGGCGCGCACCTTTTCAAATTTATCCGTATCGATTTTTGAAAAGCTCGTGATCATCACAAAAAAACCGAAGAGAAGAGTCATCATGTCGGCATATGAAAGTAACCAAAGAGATTCGCCGTCACCTTCGGCTTCAGCGGCCGGGGCATGGATAGCAGGGCTTTCTTCAAACCAGTCATCGTCGACCACCTTAAGATCTGGCTTCGTTGATGCAAAGGGCGATTTGGAGTTAATGCTATTGATTGAATTCGGCGGCTTCTTCATTAAGCCGCCTTTTTAGTGTTCTTTAATAAATTTCGTTCAGAAGTTAATAGATAACTTTGCAGGTACTCTTCAACCACCAACGGATGTTCTTTTTCACGGAGCAGCTTAATTCCGTCAATAACAATATTGCGCATCAGATGATCTTCTTTAGAATGCTTTCCTAAATTTTCACCGAGCGGAATAAATATAAAGTTAGCTATTGCAATTCCATACATTGTTGCGACCAGCGAAATAGCCATGGCCGGGCCCATGGTGCTGAAAGACTCAGGGGAGCCCAGATTACTCATCAAAGCGATCATTCCGAGCGTGGCACCGAAGAGACCGAAAGCCGGTGGAAAGCGCGCCATCGTTTTAAAAACGTGCGAGTCGGCTTCGTACCTGACTAAATGAACTTCGGCACGTTTTCTGATAATGACATCAATTTTTGCGTCAGACATACCGCCGTCGGTTTGCAGCTGCACGGCTTCTCTGAGAAACGGTGATTTAATGCCGGAAATGGACGAAACTAAAAAATTTGAGTCATTGTACTGACCCTTAGCCAGACGAATGATTTCTTCAACAACTTTAATATGCGGAGCTAAGCTTTTACCGGCAATTCGGTTTAAGAAAACCTTTACAACTTTTAAAAGCAGGGGAACCGGAAAGCTCACCAGAGTTGCGGCCAGGGTACCACCGCAAACGATGATGAACGCATGCATATTTAAAAAGACCTGGTAATTCGGCGTCGACGTTGTTGTTCCGAAATAAACCACGCCTATTGCGAGAAGTAAGCCAAATGCAGTTGATAAATTCATTGGTTACCTCCTTTTAAGCCGCTTCGCTTTTTGTAGATTCTTGTGGGCTGTTGAATATTTGTAGTAAATCTATTTCATTATTTTCATATAAGTAATTCAGTCGGGCGCGCAAATCAGTTAGGTTTGAATTGATATCGTCGGCACTCAATGTTCTCGATTGAAGATCATCACTGAGCATCGAACGGGCGCGTCCGGGCAAAACTGAAAGAACAAGGTCTTTAGTTTCTGGCATGGTTTGAATCAGCGCCAGCAACTCGAGGTTTCGAGCTTTAGCTAGAAGCATCTTCAGTTTATCAGCAGGCCATTCATTTAAAAAGGCAATCGATGGATAGTTTTGTTTTAGGAAGAATGCGGATTCCTGATTTGTGGCTAAGACCTGATTAATCAGTTGAATCTCTTCAAGAGGGCTGATCACCGCTAAAAGACCAGGTACCAATCGCGGCAGTTCAACGCTGTCGACATTCTGCAATTGTTCCATCTGAACCAGAACATTTAAATGGTTATCGACAAAATCAAGATCCTCAAAAGACATATCCGGGTAGTTGAAAGCCTGTTCGACAATGACTTTTTTATCTTCGGTCGACATCGTTGCAATCACCTGTTTCAGTTTATCGGGAGGGAGGTGCAAGCAGGTAATTGATTTAACTTTTCGATCCTGTGAATTTAAAATTTTGTGAATACTTGAAGGCGGCAATTGCGCAAAACCCGAGAATCTCTGTTTCGTCAGATTGGCGCCGAGCGTTCTGATTGAAAGCAGATCCCAGTAGGCTTTATCGAGCATGGTGTATTTGGTTTCCATGTCCATTGAGCCAACGGCTTGAAAGGCTTTTGAAAGACCTTTGTCGTTTTTAATAGAGTCGGGCATGGTCCAATCGATACTGAAATCTTTATTGCCGGCTTTTGCCAGCTCAATATTACCTAAATTGGCTAAGACACAATCAAGCACCAGTGCGATCTTACTACGTCCGAATTCTCCGCTATCAAGCCAGATTTGAGTCACCTGCGCCATGTTTTCTTTTGAAGATAAAGCCAAGAAGGCTACTTTTCGTTGCTGTTCGAGAAAGCTTTCGTAAGAAATAGTTAATTGTGGTGCAACCGAAATTTGTGCAGCTGTGTTTTCTGTATCAAAATTTCGCGAATTTGATGACCCACCACTTGAAGATTCGGCCAATTGAGCCGACTGAATTTCCTGCATCTTTTCAGCAACAGCCACCTGTGCTTTGACATCTTTTGAAGGAATGAATTTTCCGACGAAGTAAGTGATCATCAGAAAAATTGCCAGAATGCTCAGACCGATGAAGTTTTGAAACTGCCCGAAGCGTTCTTCCCAACCTAGCGGGCGGGGCTTAGTTGGCTCCTGCACGTTGATTTCTATAGATTTAGGTTCCATTTTTAATTCGAAAGTTTTCGGCATTTTTTCGTCTGCTGTTTTAGCAGACTCGATTTCAACGATTTCAGTCACGCTGGTTTTGCCTTTTCCGGCAAACTCAGACTGAATATTGTTGTTTAACCAAGTACCGAATTTGTCGCGGTAAGCTTTTCCCAGTTTTGGGCTTAAGCCCACGTGAACCAAAACTTGAGTCACTTTAATTCGCTCTTTCAGAACCTGATTCAAAGTTGCAGCTGATGAAGGCGTTCTTGAATTTTGAGCGGGTGCCATAATTCCGAGTGAGATGTCAGCAGGCAAATCTGAGAAATCAAACTGCATGTTTTTCATTTCTGAAGACGTTGCAGAGTTTACTCCAGCATCGACCATTTCTTTTTTTGTCGTCAAAGTGACTTGGGCGCCTACACTGAATAAGTCAGGAGCTAGTTGTGTCGAGATGCGGTCATGATATTTTTTTGTTATGGCTTCTTCTAATTTGGCTTTAACTTCAAAAAGAGTGGGTTGCTCGATCGAGGCAAATGCAAAACTACTTGCAATCAGCAAGAGAGAAAAAATCAGTTTTGTCATTCGGCCAACGTACATTAAGTGCCCAATCTTTGATTGTTTATTACCATATTATTCGGATGATTCTGAGAATTAGTTGACTGGTTAAATGACTAGATTGCTTAAGATTCTTTTAACGGCCGATGCAGCGAACACCGACGTTGGTACCGCTATAGGTTGTGAGTTCTCGTGAGTTCGTAGCGAAGTACCCGAGGTACGAATCGAAAATCCAGGCACTGGCCCGACTTGTAGAAAGTACTGAAGAGGTCCACTCGTAGGTTGAAGTGGCGCCCGAAATTTTGCTGCCGGCGTCGGGTAGCACAAAGCGCATTCCATCGTTGTTAGCCTGTTGGTAATCGGCTCGGGTCGGAAGACGCCAAGCCACAGCTGGGGTTGAGCTCTTGTTGAGTGCGCCTTTACCTGCGGTATTCGTAAGACTCGCATCGGTATTAATAAAATTAACCGAGTTATCGTCATGGCAAGCACTGATGGCTTGCACCACTACAGCCTGGTAGCTTGCGTTATCACAGAAATTTTGCAGGTCATCTTCGGCTGATGGATTTCCACCAATGTTATTACTTCCTGAGGATTTGCACCAGTTGATGGCTTCAGAAACTTTTGAACTCCATAAGAGCTGGGTATTTTCGTCGCGCCATACTTCTTTGCAGACGCGGTTAGGTGCAGTGCTTGTACAGTCGCCCGAGCGAGTTACGATTTTCCAATTTCCTTGACCGCCATTACCATTGGCTTCACCGGTCCAAGTGGCTGTCGATCCGAGTACGCCGGCACAATTAGTAATTCGCTGATCAAGAGTGCCGGAAGTTCCGCATACGAGGCCTGTCCAGCTGGTGCGGTTCACGTAGGACACACTACCGCCTGTCGTGCCGTCGTCGTCTTTAGAAATTTTCGGTACATCACGGTAAGTATAGCCGCCCGTAGCGGGTAGGGCGATGCCGGCGTAAGTTGAGGCTTCAGCGGCCGCAGAAAGCTGTGTGCCCGCCAAATCACGATGCGCATTCGATGCATTTCC
>JAYVIY010000229.1:0-3923 GCA_043769795.1 Pseudobdellovibrio sp.
TGGCACAACACGATGGAAATCGGCTGGTACAGTATCAAGGAAATTGGGTGGTACACTATGATGGAAATTCACTGGTACACATTGGTGGAAATTCGACAACCTTAACAAGAACCCCAGAAAAAATTGGCTCACTTCAGAGTGATGAGTCTATCGAATCAAACCAGCTTTTGACTTATACTATTGATGACGGCTTGGCAGTTATTCAAGGTGACATCGTTATCGGAGAAGTTCCTCGTGATACACTTTTAAAAAGTTTATCAGGGCAAGCTAAAGAGCCATCGCTGAAGCTTTGGCCAACAACAGAAATACCCTATTATATTCAGCCCAATTTACGTAATCCTGAAAGGGTGGCTCTGGCCCTTAGTTATTTTTCAAATACGAACATTCACTTTGTTCCTTATTCAAATCAAGAAGACGTCATTGTCTTTGAACAGGGTCAAGGGACGTGTAAATCTTATTTAGGTCGTATCGGCGGACGTCAGCCTTTATGGATTTCAGAAGGATGCTCAGCTAAAGAAATTGCTCACGAGATTATGCACAGTTTAGGTTTTATTCATGAACAGAATCGGAACGACCGTGATAATTATATAAATGTATTTTGGGAGAATGTTGATCCAAAGTTTAAAATAAATTTTGATAAATTTTCAGGTTCTTCGATGAGGGTTACAGGACTCAGTCAATTTGATTTTGAATCTATCATGATTTATCCCGAGCTCATGTTTTCAATTAACGGGTTTCCGACTATTAAATCTAGAATATCTGAACAGGTCGTTTTTCCGTCACATGTACTCAGTGCAAAAGATGTGGAAAGAGTAAATAAGGCCTATGTGGAGTAGGGTTGATTTTGTAGCATCGCGAGCCCAAATACTTGTAAAATCAGCTAATTACGGCTTATGGGCCATGTGATTAAAATTGGACTTGATATTTTGTACTGAATAGCGTACAAATAAATATGCTCTCTTTTCTTAAGTTAAAAGAATATTCAGTTTGGTATGAGACTCAGACGGCAAAAGTAAGAGCGCAAATTGACAGTAGGCTAGAGAAGATTCGAGATTTTGGTCATTACGGGCATGTGAAAAAATTAAGTACTGTGCTTTTTGAGATTAAATTTAACATTGGGAATCGAATCTACTACACAGAAAAAGTGATTAATGGAAAAGCTATAATTTTAATACTTGGAGGAAATAAAAATGGACAAGAAAAAGACATCAAAAAAGCCCAAAAAGCAGCTGAAAAAATCCATGGTGATTAACGGTGTTGAGCTTTTTAGTCACGATCCGTCTGCGATTTTTAAAAAGCACAAAGAAATCAAGATGGCGCTTTCTGAAGCTTTGATTGATGGGGATAAAGAAGCGTTTGTTGATATTTTATCTGGGTATGTTCGTGCTCATAATATTTTAGAAGTATGTCGTCGAACGGGCTTAAGCCGTACCGTGGTCTATGAGGCAATAAGTGAAGATGGTAACCCATCGCTGGATACTCTTTGTAAGATTATGACATCGTTCAAAAAAGCAGCCTAAATATTACGGCGGATTAGTTTGCATTTTAAAGTTCTGTAGTCCCTCGTAGTCCCTGACGACCTACTTCCCAATAATTACAGCAAGTTAGGTCGAATCCCTCCTTCTGAGCCATTTTTTAAAGCTACTACGCCGTACTCAAATTTCTTTGATCTAATTACTCGTGCCAGTTTCAATCCAAGTGCGGACTAAATCCATTTCAGCGCGTGATATCGATTTGCATTTCGATGAAGGCTCCACATACTTTAAGTAAGACCTTTGGAGGAGGTTGAGTTGGCCATGTTGAAGGGTAGTGTTGTAATCATCATATCGGATGTCACCGGCAGCATTATTTTGATTATGACAGGACAAGCAATTATTCTTAAGTACAGTATTAAAAACAACACTGAATGAAATCATACCACCACCTGGGTTACCACTCGCGGTGCCGTCAAAGATAAGCTCTTTGTTGCTAGAGCCTGTGCCGGTGAAATTTTCGTTGCGTAAAAATTTGTTACAACCCGAAAAAAACGTGAGGAAAATCAATAGAAAACTCGGGCCTATTATTCTGGAAAACTTTGAAAACTTAAGACGACTTGTCAATTGGACAGCCCTTTCATAAATCACTAATAGTCTATCATAGGAAAACCAACAAACCTTTTTTAACTTAAGAAATCTCAAAATGAGCCTCCATGGTTAAATTCATTCTAATTTTTTCCTGAAAGGGGAATGGTAATAAACTCAGTATGGTAAACTTTCTTTTCACTTTTATCATTGCGGTCACGATCTTCAATTGCGCTGAGTTTTTCTCTCAGTGTATCAAACAAAGCAATGACCTCATCAAGTGACTTGGGCGACATCATATAAGTATAACCACTTAAGTAGCGCTCTTCCTTTTTTAATTGATCGAGAAGTTCGCCAGAAAGTTCTAAGATCTGATGATGGAACCGATTTAGACTGATCTGATAAACACCGCCGTTGCAGTCCAGCTTTCGCGAGGGTTGCTGGAAGCTGCCATCCGCATTTTTGGCAATAAAACCGCGAGTTAACAAAAAATCTATGGCTTCACTAATTTTATTGGCAGGGACATGTTTGACCAGCTGCTTTTGGATCCACTTCGGATTGTCGCTGAAATCAGGATGAGCGGCCAGTTCTCGAATTGCGACATAGTACCACTCAGACATATACTTAAAAGCTTCGATTTGATTATCGTTGGAGTTCTGATATTCAGAAAATTTTTTTATTTTCTGAAATGCTTTCAGGCGATCAGGCAGGTGGCTAGAGTCTGCTAGGCTCACCAGGAGCTTGAAGAATTTAATTTCAGAAGTGTTAAGCTGCAGAACCTCTGCCAGCGCAGAGGCAAGTCGAGTACTTAAAAATCGTTTTTTTGCCAACACGAGTGATAAATAAGCAGCGGAAATGTTTGCGTCTTTGCCAATTTTGCGCAGGGATGACCGACTATCTATAGATTTTAAATACTGAAGCCAATCTTTAAGAAATAGGCAGTAATCATGATAGCCAAAAATATGTGGTCGTTGAAATGGAGGGATATTGTTGGCGCCCATACTTTAAGACTAGCTCGATGAAAGAAAAATTCCCATCTCAATTGAAAAAACTTGGCAGTTTGCCTTTTTTTTTGATTTGGTTTCTCAAATTAAGAATTTGTTAACAGCCGTTGTATCTCATTGATTCAATTGAGTTGATTAAGACGAAAGCAGAGCAAATAGTTTCCAGAATAGCCCTTTGGATCTTCCTTATATTTCAGTATTGTTAACAGTGTCTCAACACAGACCACCGTTAACAAATATATAGTATTTAAATAATTTATATTTTCTAACTAGTTGAAATTACACAGATCTGCTAATTCTACCGTTTACAAAAAAATGAAATATAGTACTATTATTATAAGGGGGAGCTTATGAAGTTCAATGGAAATATCTGGGCCTTTTTTGATCCGAACCGGGAAACAATCTCCGAAGAATTGTCGACGAAAGAAGCGCAGTTAGCGATCGTGAGTATGAAACGAAGATATCTAAATAGATATCTTATTTGGAACTGTGAATGGACTAAGTGGGAGTTACTTAATGAATTCCTCAGGAGTGAAGATTGTCCATTTTTAGATAATTCCGATTGTCTTGATGAAATTGACAATAATATTGAAAATAAGAAAACCAGTACACTTTTTATGAAATTGGTAGAGCCTCGTAAAGCGCTGAGAATTCAGTCGACAGTTGCAGAAATGAATACCAATATAGTCGAAATAAAAAATCTTGTCTTTAAAAGCAAAAGACAATTTAATGGCGATGATCTTGTTTTGGAAAATACGAATTCGAGTTTAAATTTAAACTTCAAAAGCCTGAGCATTTCAAGTTCGTTCAAACGAATAAATATTACAGATAAGTACAAAATCCAGCTGTTGTTGGTGCA
>JAYVIY010000230.1:0-3917 GCA_043769795.1 Pseudobdellovibrio sp.
GCGCCCGCAAGCGCTACCTTCGATAATTTAGAAGCCCTATTTAAACCGACTTTAAAAAAAGAACAGAAATTTACATTTAAAAGAGATAACAAAGCCAAATTAGGAACGCTTAAGTTCTATGTTTGCGATAATAATAAAACCGTCTGTGAGCAACATGAAGAAAAGTTAAACTTTGCATCGGGTGAAATTGTGGCCGGAACATCAAAACCCGCGCCGCTCAATGGAAAAGCATACAGCTTACAAAGCGAAAACAAAAAACCGACGCTTTTGGTTTTTTCCGCACCGTGGTGCCCGGCCTGCATAAGAATGCAGACGGAGACGTATAATAAACCAGAAGTTATCGCCAAGCTAAAGAATATTAATTTACTGAAACTAAATTCAGATTTAGTAGAGAACTACGAACTTTCTGAAAAATTTAAAGTTAAAGCCATACCAACAATGATTTTATTGGATAAAAACGGAAACGAAGCTTACAGATGGCTTGATTTTCAAAGCTCAAAAGATTTCGCAAAAGGACTGGATTCTCAGATTAAAAAAGTAAATGAAGCCGATACTATTTTAAAAAATGCGCAGCTTGGCGATCCGTCGGCAGCCAGTGTTCTTGCATTTAAAGCGTACAACACTTTAGATTACCAAGAGGCGCTTAAATGGTTTTCTTTGGCTAAATCCAAAAAAGATCAGAAGTATAAATTAGCGAGCGAAGTCATGCTGGCTCAAGAAAACGCGGAAAACAACGAAAAATTAACTGAAGAATATACCCAATCTCTTCAAAAGGCGATTTCTTTGACGACATCAAAGCTTGATCAGTTGAGATGGACAATAGATTTTTTAGAAAAGAAAAAAGAACTCAAGCTTTTAAACGAAGACTTAGTCGCAAAGGCACCTTCGCTTATTTCTCAGGTTGATAAACTTTTGAAGAATAAAAAAACTGCGGCCCTTGAATTCACCCAGAGCACTTATGGAAACTATGATGGATTTGAAAGTGAAGAACTGCTTTGGCTTAAGGGCCGCCTTTTTAGCGTTTTGGATAAGAAAGACGACAAATCGAAAGTAGACGCTGAACTGATAGCTCTGATTGGGAAGAAAAAGCTCTCAGACTCGAAGCCGGGCGAAATTCTGCTTTCGATTGCTTATTTAAGAGAGGCCGGCGATACGAAAAAAGTTCCGGAGCTTTATGAGCAACTAATTAGAAAATATCCGAACACCTACGTTTACTATGAAAAATACGCTAGATATGTTCAGAAGAATAAAAACCCTGAAAAAGCATTGGGATTAACCAGCCAAGCCCTTAAATTTTCAGAAGGAAATGAGCCACAACTCAAGTTATTAAAGACTCAGCTCTTAAAAGAATTGAATAAAAAATCAGAAGCCCTGTCTGTAATTGATGAAACGCTGAAGTCAGAAAACATCAGTCACAAGCGTTTTGCTAAGACTGTTAAGAAATTGAATGAGCTAAAAGAAGAAATGGAAAAGCCGGTAAAATAAAATACCGGAAATTTTTCAATTAAGACTATTGAGTTTTTTCGGGACTGACGCCGTAGAAAACTTCATCTAAATAGATTAAAAGGCATTGCCGCAAGTCTTCGACGGTCATGTCTTTTGCCTCTACCTCGAGAGCGCGAATAGCTGCAAACAGTTCAGTTTCGATTGTATCAACGTCCATTTTTGCGTGTTCAGCAAAACGTTCTAAAACCCGACCCATGCTCGCCTCCTGCTTGCAATTTGGTAAACTTTTCAGCCAACACAACGTTCATCTTGAACAGAGTAGTTAGCTAATAGACTGACAGCTTCATCTCAACAAAAGGTTAATTTAGTTACAACGAGAAACTTTTAAAGTTTTTAAATTAGGTTTTATGTCTAGGTCCTTCAAATACTTAGATTTTTTGCCTCGGCTACCTTTGGGCGCCAGGGGCAAAATTTCGTGGCTTTGAAAAACCGCCACCATTGATCGGCGGGGCCTGGGGGGGTGGTAATGGAGACACAGCTTCATTGTCAGCATTTTTAAATAAATTGAACTTAGCATCAAAGCGAAGCTTAACGGTTCCGGTAGGACCATTTCTCTGCTTACCAATAATAATTTCGGCCGCACCAGCTTTTTCTGGGTCGTCTTTATCATAATAGTCATCGCGATAAAGCATCATAATAACGTCGGCATCCTGCTCGATCGATCCGGATTCGCGGAGATCTGAAAGCATAGGTCTTCTGTCAGAACGGCCCTCGACGCCGCGATTAAGCTGCGCCAAGGCAACAATAGGAATCTGCAACTCTTTGGCAATAGCCTTTAAACCTTTCGAAATCTCTGAAACGGCTCTTTCACGTGATTCAACTTTTTGCTTGAGATCCATTAACTGAAGGTAATCGATCATGATGCAATCGAGACCGTGCTGGGCCTTAAGTCTTCGGCATCGGGCCCGAATTTCAAATGGCGAAATACCAGCCGTATCATCAATAAATAAATTCGCTTCGCTTATAGAGCCTGCAGCCTGAATCAGCTTTGGCCAAGAAGAATCCTGAATGCGTCCATTTCGGATCTCACCCATAGAAATCTTTGATTCTGCGGCGAGAAGCCTCATCATAACGGATTCTTTACCCATCTCCACCGAAAAGTACGCAACGGTTTTTTTAGCCCGAAGAGCCATATGGGTAGCAAGGTTAAGACTGAGTGCGGTTTTTCCCATGGACGGTCGAGCGGCAATAATAATTAATTCGCCGGCATGAAGACCAGAAGTCATTCGATCGAGTTCGGTAAACCCGGTAGGAACTCCGGTGACATCGGCTTTTCTTTTGTAGAGGTCTTCAATTTTTTCAATTGAAGACTTAACAATTTCCATAGAGCCGATCAGACCCGAACTTGTCTTTTGTTCGCCGACCTTTAGAATTTCACTTTCGGCAAAATCGATCAAGGCCTCTGCATTGTCATAATCGGAGCCGTAGGCCTTTTCGATAAGCCCAGACGAGGTATTAATAAGTCTGCGCAAGAGTGATTTCTCGTGAATGATTCGGGCATGAGAGTCGATATTAGCGGCCGAAACCACCTTATCGAGCAAGGACAGCAAATACTCAGGACCACCTATTAGGTCGAGCTCATTTCTTGTTTGCAACGAATTAGATACAGTTACGAGGTCGATAGGCTGAGCTTTTTGATGTAACTCGGAGATAACTTTATAGATGGTCTGATGAGCGGGTTTATAAAAATCAGCAGCGCCGATGAGGTCAGAAACCTGATCGAAAGCCTCGCGCTCGAGCATGAGACCGCCCAGAACTGAAAACTCTGCCTCAATATTTTGAGGAGGAATTTTTTGACTCATCTAAACCCCTTAGATTGATCATAAAGACAAAAAAAAGAGGACTCTTTTGGGAGCCCTCTTTTTGTAAAGTAAGATCTATTATTGAGTTAAAGTTGTCGTCGGAGCAACAACTGATTCAACTACCATAGCGTGCGCGCCTTTTTTTGGCTTCAATTTGTAGTTGTCGATTTTTTTCTTTAAAGTGTTACGGTTGATTCCCAACATTAAAGCTGTTTTAACTTGGTTTCCATTATAAGCCTTAAGAGCAAGTTCAATAAGTGGCTTTTCAACTTGTTCTAAAACGATATTATAAAGTCCGTTCAACTCTACTTGAGCTTCTTTTTGTTGTTGGAAAAGAACTTCTAATTTGCTCTTTACTAATTTCTCTAGGCTTACTTGCTGTAAGTTAGCTACAAAAAGATTTTCTGAGTTGTTCAGATTAGGCGTCATGGGTCTCCCTCGTGTTATGTTTTATAAATTTGCGATTGCTTAAAAAAATTTAAACTCCGCGTGTTGTGGGTAACCAAATATACTTATGTTGCTGCAAATGCAACATCACTTTTAACTTTTTTTGCAAAATTCTTTCTGCTAACCACTTTTCAGATACTTGGCCGTGTGAAGGACTATATA
>JAYVIY010000231.1:0-3914 GCA_043769795.1 Pseudobdellovibrio sp.
CAAATTTTTAATGTATTAAAGTCTGAAGGAGTTAGAAAGTGGAATTAGTTTTTGTTTTAGCGGGTTTTTTAATCGGAGCCTTTGTTATATTTGCCTTTAAGAGAATTCAAGATCAGAACACCAAAAAGTCTGCAAAAGATGAAGCTGATCGTGTTTTAAATAAAGCCAAATCAGAAAGCCTGAAAATAAAGAAAGATTCTGAATTGAAGGCCAAAGATTTTGAATCTAAGGCGCGTAAGAATGTTGAAACCGATATCAATAAACAGAAATCTCAACTGAAGAACAAAGAATCTCAGCTTGAGCGACGTTTAAAAGAAATTGACGACCAATTTAAAAATCGCCAGGACGAAAACGATAAATTCATGAATCAACTAAAAGATCGTGAAGAAAAAATTGTGATCAATGAGACTCGTTTAAAAGACGTTGAAAAATCAGCCACCGAGCAGATTCAGAATTTACAGAAAAAACTTGAAAACGTAGCCCAGATGACCCAAGAACAAGCGCGACGCGAATTGTTTCAGGTTCTGGAAGAAACAGCAAAGTTAGAAGCCGCTAAGAAAATTGCTGAAATCGAAGAAGAAACTCTGAAAGAAGCTGATAAAAAATCACGAAACATCTTGGCCCGTGCTATGGCTCGTTTTGCTTCTGAATTCACATCAGAAAGAACGGTTTCGGTCATGAGCTTAACGTCCGACGAAATGAAGGGCAAGATCATCGGTCGTGAAGGCCGTAACATTCGAACTCTTGAGGCCCTTTGCGGCGTCGATCTTATCGTTGATGACACACCTGAAACCATCGTGATTTCAGGCTTTGATCCGATAAGACGTGAGTTGGCTCGAAGAACCATTGATAAATTAATGGAAGATGGCCGCGTTCATCCGGCGCGAATTGAAGAAGTTGTAGAAAAACAAAAATCTGAATTAGCTAAATCGATGAAAGAAGAAGGCGACAAAGTTATTCTTGAGCTGGGCATCACGCAACTGCATAACGAATTGACCAAGATGATCGGAAGCCTCAAGTACCGCAGCACCCATGCACAAAACGCGCTGAATAGCTCACTGGAAGTGGCACACATCTCAGGTCTCTTAGCTGCAGAGATCGGCTTTAATATAAAAATCGCAAAACGCGCGGGCCTTCTTCATAATCTGGGTCTGGCAGCAGATCATTCCTTTGAAGGAAACTACGCTGTGGTCGGATCTGAAATTGCTAAAAAATACGGTGAGTCTGATGAAGTCTGCCATGCTATTCGTGCTCATAATGGCGATGAAAAACCCAATTCAACTTTGGCTTGGATCGTGAGCTCGGCAAGCATCCTATCAAACGCAAGACCTGGCGCTCGCAGACAGCAAATGGATAACTTTATTAATCGTTTAAAAGATTTAGAAAGTATCGCCAACTCTTTTGAAGGAGTTCTGAAGTCTGTTGCGGTTCAGGCCGGCCGTGAAGTTCGGGTTTTGGTTGAAAGCTCTCGGGTTACCGATGATCAAAGCCTTATGCTCGCTCGGGATGTGGTTAAAAAAATTGAGCGTGAGCTTCCGCATGCGGGCCAAGTTAAAGTGACTATCGTTCGCGAAACCCGCTCCGTCGAGGTTGCGCGTTAATGTTCAAAAGGCCCGAAGAGCAACTTGAATTAATAGAATTCGGTACGGTTGATTTTATCAATCATGCCGATTTTCTTAAAAAGTTGAAAAAAAGTTATGAAAAGCAAAAGCCATTGAAGATTAAGTTCGGTGCAGACCCGAGCCGTCCGGATCTTCACATCGGTCACACTGTAGTTATAAATAAATTGAAAACTCTGCAGGATCTCGGTCATCAGATTCAGTTTCTCATTGGAGATTTCACGGCATTAATCGGTGACCCTTCAGGACGAAATACAACCCGGCCGATTTTGAGCCGCGAAGAAATTGAACAGAATGCCAAGACATACGCAAGTCAGATATTTAAAATTCTTGATCCTGAAAAAACTGAAATCGTTTATAACTCCAGCTGGTTATTGAAATTAACTTCGATTGATTTTATTAAGCTATCGGCGCAATACACCGTAGCTCGAATGATCGAAAGAGAAGATTTCACAAAACGTTATAAGGCTAATGTTCCTATTTTTATTCACGAATTCATGTATCCGCTTTGTCAGGGATATGATTCTGTGGCCTTACAAAGTGACCTCGAACTCGGAGGCACCGATCAAAAATTTAATTTATTGGTGGGTCGCGACTTACAGTCGGCCTACGGACAAGAGCCTCAGTGCGTTCTGACCATGCCGATTCTTGAAGGCCTCGATGGCGTAAATAAGATGTCGAAGTCACTCGATAATTACATTGGCGTGGATGAATCCCCGAAAGATATTTTCGGTAAAACGATGCGGGTTTCAGATGAACTGATGTTTCGTTACTACGAATTGCTGACGAATATTACACCGAAAGAATTAGCGCAACTTAAGCTTGATGTGGCAGAGAAGCGAATGCATCCCCGCGAAGTCAAAGTGGGCCTAGCCCGTACGTTGGTGGCTAGGTTTCATTCTCAAGCTGCTGCTAAAGGGGCTGAAGATGAGTTCAACCGCATATTCGTAGACAAGGGTATGCCCGATACCATTGAAGAGTTTAAAGTGCCGGCGCAAATGCAATTGGGGCTTGCGCAACTGATGACTCAGGCCGGGCTTAGCGTTTCAAACGGCGAAGCAACGCGTTTGATTGTCGGTGGTGGCGTGCAGATTGAACAGCAAAAGATATCGGATCCTAAATTGAAGTTAGATTTAAAAATCGGCGAGAAAATAATAATTAGAGCCGGCAAGAAAAAGTTTATAAAGATAGTGGTTATATAAAATGAAAATTAAGTTTATGCCTCAGAATATTGAAGTTGATGTGGACCCCAGCAAGTCCTTAATGAAAATTGCCACCGAGAACGGATTGAAAATAAAATCGATCTGCGGGGGAGTGGCAACATGTGCTGAGTGCCGCGTGCGCATTGTTGAAGGTGAAAATTCAATTCCTGAACCGAGTAAATTAGAATTGAACATGATAGGCACCAGCTACTACATCGACGGCCGAAGACTCAGCTGTCAGGTGCACTGTTTCGGTTCAGTTACGGTTGACCTCACTGAACAAGTTAACAAAGTCGACACCCACAAAAAAGTCAGAGGATTTAAGCAACGAGATCCGCGTGAACTTTCAGCGGTGCATGACACCATGATTTTAACTCAGAAAAAACCTGAAACTCCGGTGAAGAAATAATTTATTTTAAGGGTTTTTAAAAGGGTGCTTTAGACGTTAAAACTAGATCCGCAGCCGCAATTTTTCGTGGCATTCGGATTATTGAAAACAAAACCTTTACCGTTTAAACCACCTGAAAAATCCAGTTCCATGCCGATTAAATAAAGAAGGCTTTGCGAATCAACGACAATCTTTTGGCCGTGGGCTTCAAAGGCTTTGTCGCCATCTTTGAGCTGGGTGTCGAAATCCATTTTATAAGAAAGGCCAGAACAGCCTCCCTTTTTCACTTCAACTCTTAGAAAAGCTTCCGCAGATTTTCCTTCTTCGGTTTTAAGAGACAATATTTTACTTGAAGCATTTTCAGTAATTTTGATCATATCTCATTATATACAGGTTTTAGGCTTTTGTGGAGAGGCTTTTAGATAAATTAAAGCCAAAAAAGACACTTTTTTGGGGTCTAAATAGAATATATGCGTTCTAACCGACTCATAGGCTTGGCTTTCAATTTTAAATGGAGTTAACTTAAAGGGCTATGATTAAATCACATTTTGTTCCTTCAGGTAAGAAAGCTCGCGATCTTATAAAGTGGAAAAACCATGATGCAAAAATTGCGGGCTCAGATGGAAGCATTTATTATGAGAAAAAAAATGTCAGGGCGCCTGCGGGCTGGTCAAACACCGCCATCGATATTGCGGCCAGTAAGTA
>JAYVIY010000232.1:0-10254 GCA_043769795.1 Pseudobdellovibrio sp.
ATTTTTTTCTCGATAAAATAATTCTTTATCATCTCGTAGCTCGATAACCCCAGAACACGTCGTCTGATTAGTTCTTCAAACGAAGAAACGAGCTGATCCGGTGTAAATTTATACTTTTCAGTCAATCCGTCAATTATAAAACCGAGCTCCTCGAGCGATAGCCGCTGATCCTGAACCAGATCCAAAGCCACCTGAAAAGAATTATAAGTCGGTAATGTCCGGCGGCCGTACTTCAAGTAATACTCGGGGTCCGTATCTGTCGCCAGATTTATATATATTTTTTCAACCGGATCCTGAATGGGAATTATGCTCTGCAGTCTTAGAATTTCATCGATTTGTGAATAGTTCACTGCCAAATCTTCAAGAAGCAACGTGAGTTGCGATTCGGTCTGGCGACGGGCGCAGATGTCTGAAAATAAATTATATATTGTCGCATCAGACTCAGAATCATCTCCGAAACAGATCATGCGGGGATTTTTAGAAAGCCGGGTTCTAAGTTGCAGAAGCGACTGCACTTTGTAGCCGATTTGCTTTTTTAAGAATAGCAATTTTTTCGGAGAAAGATTTTTCAGATTGTCTTTGTAAAACATTCCGACCGGTTGAATGTCATCCAAAACAAATTTTTCATAAACTTTAGATTCCATTTGCGGAGGTGAAGCGGAAACAAAAAATAAAAGAAAGTCTTTTTCATCGAAATGCTTTTTTCGGTAGCGCGCCAGACTTCTGATTATATCGGGAGTGCCCGGTACATTTTTTTTCGTAAACGCTTTTTCAAAAATTGTATGCATCAATCCACCGAACGAATCAATTGACGTATCCAGATAGGTTTTATCGAGATCCCATATATAGACTTCTTCCGAGCTATCAAGCTGGGCTTTTGTCTGGTACTCAAAATAGACCACATCGAGGTTTGTCGTTGAACGCTGCTTCCAATGTGCCATTATGCCAAATCCTTTATTTTTATATCTTTAGATGGAAATTCGATCCAGTCTTCATTGGCCGGAAACGTTTTAGGTTTTTTCTCAGTGAGACCGCGATACTTCAAAAAGGCCGTAAATCCGCATAGAAAAGCCTCAAAGGCGTGATTATTATCAACCATTTGTTTCATATCCTGATGGTAGATAAAGGCGATATTATTTTCATTCAAAGTTTTAAGAAATTGTGCGCGGGCTTCATCACCGCCAAAGGCTGCACGATGATCACGCAGATGCGATACTTTCACATCAAGAATTTTTCCGAGCCTCCACAAAGTCAGTTTCGGATACACTTCAATACAATCGGCAGAAAGTCGTTTCTGAATAAAAGCGGCCCTCGCCAATAATGGCGCAGAATTTGCGCCGAGCGCGTGGTGAAGATTGAACGCCTCTTCAAGTTCGGTCTGAAAGTGCATTTCAATGCAGCGTTGGGTGTAAGGTGTAAAGAGTTTTTTCGGGCGCTTCTTTTTCAGTCTGTCATCTTGATGATGCCACATCCACTCGATGTGAGGTTCGTGGCAACTTTCGTATCCGGGGCATTTCTTCTTGCAGGTGATACAGTTCGGTAGGCTCCAGGGGGTATCAAAAGCCACATATTTGGTAGTCGTCAGGTTCTGCTCAATCAGCTCGTGAATCTTGAGATCACCGGATATTTTTTCATCCGATTTAATTTTTTCAAAAAGCCGCGATAGAAATATTTTCTTATTTTCAGGATAATATTCTAAGACAGCCACACAGGCTTTATCGGATTTTCCGCCGGCCAATGAGATCCCGATGAATCTCAATATCTCATTATCTGAATTTTCTAGATTGGACTTACCGGCCTTGCGTTCAGGCACTGGAAGTTTTCTTTTTGACATGCCGACACAACCCTTTCTCGATTCGAAGGTGGTACCCAGACAAGAACACATCCACCGCCACCCGCTCCACATATTTTAACAGCCAAGGCTCCTGCCGCTAAGCAAATCTCAGCCAACTTTTCAATTTCTGGACTCGAGAAAGCCGGCGTCAATTGAACGCGGGCAGCTAACTCCTGTCGAAACAGCTCTGGAATCTCAGACCAACTCTTATTCTGAATAATCAGCTTCAGGTTGTTGGCGGCCTTTTTAATCTCACGCAGCGCTTTAATTACTTTTTCATCGCCCTCGACGGCTGATTTAAGTACTTCGAAATTATTTAAACCGCTTTTATGTGAACGGCCGGTGTAGACCAGCAAAAAATGATCTACAAAGGGCGTATTATCGATTGAATGTATTGTTTGTTCAATGCTTCGGGTTTGGTAATCAATGAAACTCAGGCCTCCGGTTACCGCCGGGTAATAATCCTGAGTACCCGTTGGGGTCCTGAGCATTTCTGCTTCTATATTATGGGCCAGATGAACCAAATCATGGGTTGTCGGCAAATTCAGGCCCAATAATTGGTGAATTGTTTTCAACACTGAAATTGTCAGACTGCTACTGCCTCCGAGGCCGCCACCGATAGGGCTTTGCGACGTGGTAACGAGTTCAAAACCTGTATTGATCAGGAGAAAATTATCTTTGAATTGATTAAAAATAATTTTATAAAACTCAACTGAGTCATCTTGCGCGTTGAAAAAATCCTGAATACTGTCAAATGACCATTCCTTTTTGAGATCAGGAGATTTGATCAGAATTTTTGAATCGGTTCTGGTCTTAATTTCGGCGGTTGTATAAATATCAATGGCGAGATTTATTGTACTGGCGCCACCAACGAAGTTGAAAAGTGGCCACATATCTAAGGTTCCGCCGGCCAGATCTACCCGGGTAGGCGATCTTGAAAAATAAATTCTACTCAACTTTTTCTCCCGGTGCTTCTTCGGCCTTTACATTGACATTGACCTCGCCCTCACCTTTTCTAGCCGCCTGAACTCCCTCAAAGTTGAGTGTGTCTATCAATGACTTTTCGAGCGCGAAAATTGAGTCTGACAACTGAGTACGGGCGTAATAATATTCGGCCTCTGTTCCCGACTTCTTACTTTTAAACGATGGCCCCCAGTTCAGTTGAAGGATCAGTCGCTCTTTAACGGTTTTTAAAATGAGCATGTTCTGGCCTTCGAATTTTGCTTTTTCCGACGGGCTGTCTACAAATTCAGAAATTTTAAAATCATGAATTCTCTCTAGAATTTTCTTAATTTGTTCGGCACTGAGATTTGTCGGAGCCGGTGGCGCCTTTGCTGACTTCCAATTGCCACCTTCCGAAATCAGGTTCAGCTCACTCTCGTTGCGCTTTACATAAATCTTCTGAACGTCATCGGTTTTAAAGCTGAGAGCCGAAGAACGGTCGCGCAAATCATCAATTGAAAGATTTCCGAAAGTTTCCCATGCTGTCGGATCGACTTTCACAAGAAAGGTTGGACGTTCGGTTAGTGCATAAAGAGCCTTGTCTTTTTGACTGACATTGAACGTGACAGACCAAACCGAGCTATCTGTTTGAAGCTCGAGAGTCACCGCATCCTTATCTAAATTCTTTTCTCTAATCAGTGCCGTTGAAGGTTCGCCCTCAAAAACATACTCAATAATATTCGTGTTTGAAATCGTTTTAAGCACTTCGCGCACTTTGTTCTGATCTAATGTGTATCCATTTTTTTCAGAAATCCATTTGCCATTGAGCATCGTAAATTCAAATTCGTCACGCAAAGATCTGACTTTCATTTTTACAACCTGAGCCGGACTACTTCGGTATAACTTAACTTCACGATAATGAATTAAATCATTTTGTGCTTTCAAAAACCAAATCGGTTCTGAAATGACCACTTTGTTTTCAGAGTCTATTCGCAAAAAGCTGTTACCTTCAAAATTTTTAATTGATCCGACGCTGATTATTTTGGACTGACCAAGATTGTTTTTAAAATTGAAAATAGCAGACGGTCTATCCAAACCGAATTCGCGCAGATCTTCATCGCTCAAGGGCTTTTCAGATTCTTTAATAACGGCCACTTGTTTCGATCGAGACAGGTCAGTCAGAAAACTTTCAATGTTGTTATTGTTACCCGAATCCTGAATGGGCTCTAATAAAGACCAGCCAGTGGCGCTTTTCTGAATCGCTATTTTCATATCTTGTTTTGTAATTTGAATGTAACTGACCTGTTCGGGATCATCACTCAAAATACGAGCTTGCTGTTTTTTTTCACGGGATTTTTCGGCACGGTAGTCGAGAAAATAAACTGACAAAATAACTATTAAAGTTACAGCAGCAAAAAGTGAAGTCTTACTTTTTAGTTTCATTATGCATGTCTCCGTTTATGCCAAAGCACTAGGCTTAAAATCATAAAAACAAATGGCAATGGAAAAAAAATGCCGACCACAATAAATTTAAAAAACTGACTGAACTCAGGAGGCGAAACAAGCATTTTTGAAGCCAAGGGTTCTTTAGCTGAAATTGAAATCAAATCAGTTTCACCGGCTAACGAAGAAACTGTATTGAGTGCTAGATCTCGATTGAGGTTCTGATAAAGCAAAATGTTACTTAAAAAATCTACATCAGAATAGACCACGGCTGAAAATTCATGAGACGAAGAATTAAGTAAACCCTTTAGTTTCACACCCAGGTTAAAAGACCGAGGTTCGCCGGTGTAATCCTTGCTTTCGACGGTGGCCAGAGCAACCGAAGTTTTAGGTGTTTTAACTAGGACCTCCGACTTGATTTTATCAGAGTTCAAGTTTTTCAGTGAGTGTGGGTTTCTGAATACTGTCATTTGATTTGCGGTAAAAATTTTAGTTATTTCTGACGAACCTGAGTAGTCAGTAGCCACGGTCGCCGTCTGCGAATTTACCACCTGCCCCATTGCCGTGCTGTAGACGTTATAAATAAAATGACTTTCAAGTTCGAGACCCATTTTTTTAAGTAGATCAGTTAGTCCGAATGCTTCTTTTTCATCGAGCATCAGGAAGAGGTTTCCACCGCGTTCGAGGTAAGCCTCGATGGCTTTGACTTCACCCGGCTGAAACTGCTGAGTGGGCCCGGCGATCACAAGAACATCGACGTCGCTGGGAACCAGGGCGCCGCCTGCCAAAGAAAACTTTTGCACGTTATAGGAGTTTTTCTCTAACATTTGTTTAAAACCGAATAAGCTGAGCTCGCTTTTTTCATTTTCAATATTTCTTTCGTTATGCCCCTCTAGAAAGTAAATATTTTTTTTGGTTTTTCGGGTCAGCTTAATCAGGGCATTAGTAAAATCCTGTTCACTGTAATTCTCAATACGGTTTTTATTTCCCTTATACTCGATAAAGGCTTCGCCGGTTCCCTTATTAACGCCAAATTCAGCCGCAAGCTTTGGTCTTTCATTCAGTTCAATTATTTCGAGAGATATTTTACTTGTTGAGTCCTGATAATGCTTTATCAGTTCGCGGAAAATTTTTTTATTTTCTTCTGCGCGTTCAGCACCAGTCTGATAGAAGAACTTCACTTTAATTTCCGAGTCGAGTGCGGCCAGAATCTGTTTTGATTGTTCTGATATTGAGTTGATACTACTGCTTGAAAAATCAAAAGCCGTATTGTGGCGGTAGCTGAAAAAATTGATGGCAATCAGCAAAGAGAGGGCGATGAGTATCAGAAGGCCCATGTTCATACCATGCTTAGTGGTTTTCATTGTTAAAAATTCAGAAATAATCAGGCGGTCCAGATAAGCCCAGCCGGCAAATCCACCCACTGCGGGGATAACAACAAACCACATAAATGGCATCCACACGCGAATGGCGAAAAAGAGCCCACCTAGCGAAAGCGTTGCGGCCACAGAAAGCCCCAGTAATAATTTCCCCTTTGAACTCATTAGGCTCTCCATCTTGATGATTCGATCACCCGTTCAGTCAGAAAACAAAATAAGAAAATCAAACTGAAAAAGAAGACCAAACCATTGGTTCTGATTGTTCCTTCAATCATAGAGGCAAGATGATTATTCAGTGATATGTGCTCAAGAAAACCTTTAATGGCGGGGCCATCAAACGATTCATTGAGGGCACCCACAAACCAAATAGACAAATTGAGAATTATCGAAAGCACAAAGGCCACCAAACCGTTTTCAGTAAGGCTAGAGGCAAACAGATTCATCGCCGTGTATACAGCCGAAACAAGAAAAATACCGGCGGCCGCAACAAGTGTCGGGGCCCAGGAAAACTCAAAAACCTGCCGCGAAATTACAGGATAGATAAACGAAACGACAATCAAACCAAAAATTGTAACCAGGGCGGCCAAGTACTTACCCATCACTATCGAAAAAGAGCTGATCGGTGAGGTCAAAAGTAAATCAAAAGTACGCATTTTCTTTTCTTCGGAAATTAATTTCATCGTCAATGCCGGAATCAGAAAAATAAAAATTAAATTAATAATCGAAAGGTGCGGCAGAAAAACTGAATAGTGAATATTCAGCAATTGCGCCTGCATCCCGAACTGCAGCATCGCATTCGAAGAAGTCTGAGAAAATTTCTCAAGCGATATCGAAAACAATACACTCAGTAAGATCGTCATCATAAACGATAAAAAATAAAACAATGGGCTTTTAAAAAAACCGGCAAATTCTTTTTTGAAAATTACTAATGTTGCAGACACTTTATGCTTCCGCCTTATGCTGTTCGTAAGTCAATTTAAGAAAGAGATCTTCAAGATTTGCACGCGAAGGCGACAGTTCCAGCAGGCCCGAGCCCGAGCGAATCACCTCACTTGCTATCTTTTCAATAATTTCATCATTCTCTTCGAGTTTGAGTCTGTAATGCTGGCCCGAAACAACTTCAACTTCTTTAACTCCGACAATTCCGGTCAATTTCGATTCAATCTGAACTGACTTTTTTGTTTTCACGGTCAATAAAATATATCCGTGATTCATTTTTTCAATTTGATCGATGGTCTTCTGGGTTACTATCTTACCCTCGTGAATAATAATCACTTTGTTACAGGTGGCCTGCACCTCAGGTAAAATATGCGTCGAGAGTATAATGGTATGCTCACCTTGTAGTTCTTTTATTAACTGACGAATTTCTGAAACCTGCTTCGGATCCAAACCTACTGTGGGTTCATCGAGAATCAGCACCTCAGGTTCAGAAACCAGAGCTTGCGCAATGCCGACTCTTTGCTTAAAGCCCTTTGAGAGATTTTGAATCAACCGCCCTTTTACCGACGTCAGTTGGGTTTTTTCAAGAGCTTTGCCGACGTAAGACTTAATTTTAGATGGCGGCACCTGCTTGAGCTGGGCCACATATTTAAGGTAGTCTTCTACAAGCATATCCGTATACAAGGGTGGTGTTTCAGGCAGATAACCGATTCGTTTTTTGATTTCGATGGGGTTTTCAAAAACATCAAAACCGCAAACCATGGCCTTACCTTCGGTGGGCGCCATAAAACCGGTGATGATTTTCATAGTCGTTGATTTGCCGGCGCCATTGGGCCCGAGAAATCCGACAACATCGCCTTTTTCAATGGTGAAATTCAAGTCAGAAATGGCGACACGGTCACCGTACTTTTTAGATAAATGACTGACTTCGATCATTAAAAACACTCCGTTGTTCTTGATCAGAAAATTGATAATTAATAGTATTTAAAAATTAGACGGCAATCAACATTTCGCGAGCATTGTGATAGGTGACGCGCCCTAGCTTATCACCCTTTAATGGCTTAACATGACGGCATTCGACCATGACAACCGCGAATTTGCCGCCAATCTGAGATTTCTTCTCGGATAAGCCCTCTTTAACCAGCCAAGCAGCGATTTTGAAAATGTCAGAGTCAGAAACATTCTGGTTTTTTTGTTTATGAATAATAGCATGAGCACTGGGATAATCTTTCAGGTGAAGCCACAGATCGTGAGGTTTGGACCGGCGAAGCAAATCAATATTATCGGCTGCTGATTTTCCCATGTAGGCCACTAAGTCCGACTCCGCGATTTGCATTTTGCGAAGTCGCCCTTCTACTTTTCTGTTCAACGTGCTGGTTTTTTTAGAATTTTGCAAGACTAAGAATTTTTCAAACTTTTCGAGACTGAGGTCACTAAGGAGCTCAATTTCTTGCGCCAAAATCTCCAAACGGGCCTCCGCTCCTTTAATTTTAATTTTTGCAGCTTTGGCCTTTTCAAAACACTTTTGCATGTTAACCGAAACAGATTTTTTGAAATCGATGTAAACCGACCATTCGGGACGCAGATTTTTAAATCCATTTTCTTTCAGGTACTCTCCAACCTTTGACCACTCTTCAGTTTTAAACTGGGTTACTTGTTTTTCTACGGAAATCAGGGCTTTCCTTTTCTTTTCAAGATCTTTTTCTTTATTTTTTTTCCATTTGTCGAAGGGGTTAAGCACAGCTGAAGACTGAGAGTCTGACTTTGAACCGCGGCGCTTCAGCCATTGGCCGTTCATGAAGGAAATCGAGCGCATCTCCTCATCATCACTCTGAGTGTAGCGCAAATCATTTTGTGCGAGCTCTTTGACCGGATACCATGAAATTGTTTTTTTTTGAAATTGTACAATCAGATTTGCCTGCTTCGGAATCAGGCGAAATTCGATACGGCAATCATCGCCCAATTTAAGCTCAATCACGCGACCTAAGTCTTCGGAAATTTCTATGGATTTGAAGTGATGGTTTTTTGCATGCGCCGATAAAAATAAAGAAACCGGTTTTGTTTTTTTTAGTCTGGCCCACGGGTTTTCATAGAAAAAACCCAGAAATGGAAACGGTCGATCAAGGTCAAAAACCAGAAAGCTCATTCGAGGAGTCTTCTCGAACCGATAAAAAGCCATGACAATGCCTTCTTCGGTGGAAATCACCTCTTGCAACTGCGAACCTTCCAACTCTTCTGAAAGATACTCGACCAAAGACTTAAGTTCTAAAAAACTAGGCGTTTTCACAGTTTAGATCTTAACTTATTTATCCGAATAAATCGATATGAAATCATGGATAGCAGACATCGTAGAAGAAGAGTTACTTTCGCAAATGTTCTTAAACGAAACCAATGGTGAGTTTATCGAGAGGGTTTGCGGAATATGCATAACCGAAATCGAAAATGCCAAAGGCTATTCGCCGGCCGGGTTCGGTGCCGACGTTTTGTCGGAAGTTGAGCACCAGGTCACCGAGGTTTTCAGAGTTAAAACCTATGGGCACTTTAATTTGCAGGCTTATCGCACAAGCCAGCTTAAAAAACGCGTCGCTTAAGGCCCAACTTAGACTTTTTCGATCACCGAAAAATACATCGGGCCGAAGCCACAATGGTCCGGCAGTATGCGAAATCCGTGCTCGGTTTCTTCAACAAATTCTAAATCATTGAGCCACGTCGGTCGCAAAATTTTAGGTTTTCTTTTTTTAACTAATTTTGCAACAACTGCATCGTTCTCTTCAGGGGAAATAGCGCAAGTTGAGTACACGATTCGGCCTCCCGGCTTTACCGCTAGCCAAGCTGCAGATAGTAAGGAGTATTGGCGAATCGCAAGATTCTTTGTTCGTTTTTCTGTCCACATTGAAAACTCTTTTGTATTTTCTAGCAGGTGGCGCTCTCCCGAGCACGGCACATCGGCTAGCACCCGGTCAAAACTTTCAGGATTTCTCAAACCGTAAAGATTGGCGTCTAAGCCTTTCACCGTAATAAATAGGCGCTGTTCTTTTGGAATATATTCATGTAATACACGCATTAGGCGCTCCCTGCGTGACTCTGAGATTTCATTAGAAATTAATTGGCCGCTTCGCATCTGTTCAGCCAAAATCAGTGATTTGCCGCCCGGAGCCGCGCACATATCGAGAACCGATTCGTCGGGTTTTACATCGAGCGCTTGCGCAACAATAGCACTTGCCGGATCCATCACATAATAATTGTAAAGCCCCGCTTCATTCTTTTGCAGACTGAAATCCTCGGGCTTCCAATAGCAGTCCTGCAGAAATTCACAGGGTGTTAGCCCAGAGGTCAGCACTTCGTTACTGAAAAGATTAAGCCTTAAAATCTGTTTTTCCGGAGTAACCAGGCTTTGCCGCAAGGTTTTCCACCGGCCCTGATAGTGCTTTAAAAAATAGGCTTCAAATAAGGGATTAGCTACAGGATTACTTGACTGGGAACTCACAAATGAACTCACTTCCATTGTTGGTTTCAGAAACTAATTTCACGCTGCCACCATGGTTCAGCATATGATGTTTAACCAGTGCTAGGCCTAAACCGAAACCACCCTGATCTCGATTTCGACCTTTGTCGACGCGATAAAATCTTTCGAAAATTCGGTCCTGATGCTCTTTTGAAATTCCGGGGCCATTGTCTTTGACCTTTAATAAAACCGAGCCTGCTGTTTGCTCCCAG
>JAYVIY010000233.1:0-10252 GCA_043769795.1 Pseudobdellovibrio sp.
AAGCGGACTCAACAACAATACAGCAATTAAAATTTCATGACTCATAATTACCCCTTAAGATGCTCGAAAAACCGAATATTGACTTCTTTGAAACGTTTAAAAATAGATACTGCGAGGGCGAGGCCGACTGCGGCTTCAGCTGCGGCTATTGTCATTACAAAAAAGACCATCACCTGACCATCAATTTTTCCGAAGTAGTGCGAAAAGGTTACAAAGCTGATGTTGACACCGTTTAGCATAAGCTCGATAGACATAAACAATACGATGACATTTCGTCTTAGCAACACCCCGGCCATGCCGATCGAAAATAGTATGGCAGACAGAATAAGATAGTGATTTGCTGAAATCGCAGTGATGACACTAGTTGTGTTCATGAGTTCCGCCTTTGCTTCTTGAAAGAGCCACGGTGCCCACCGCAACAACCAGTAATAAAACGCCTAGGGCTTCAAAACCAAAAACATTATTGAAAAACAAATTTTCTGCTAGGGGTCTTGTTGCCGCTGTCGGCGAAGCTGCAGCAATTAAGTCGAGCGGTTTTGAGATAACCAGCGCTCTGGCAACGGCTCCAACCACCAAGCCCGACAAAACACCAACGGCGCCAATTTTTAATGCTCCGGTAAAGCGACCTCGGCTGAAAGCCTGTAGTTCATGTTTCAAGTCGAACAACATAAGCACCATAACAAATAAAACCATTACGGCTCCGGCATAAACAATGAGCTGAACGCCCGCTAGAAAATAAGCCTGTAGCATAACAAAAATTCCGGCAACGCTGACCATCGTCATGGCTAGGCTTAGCGCGCAATAAATTGGATTAGTCATAAGTACCACCGAAAGAGCACTTACTATGCTTACAAAAGCCAGAAACCAAAATAAAAATGCATCCGCGTTCATTCTAACTCCCTCAAATTATTAAAATATAAAATATGTTGCCGCAAAAATTCCTGCGGCTGTTATCATTGTGTTGGCCAATGACCACGGAAGCATGGTTTTCCAGCCGAGGTCCATCAATTGATCATATCTGAATCGCGGCAAAGTCCATCGCACCCAAATAAATATCCAGAGAAAAATTGCAAACTTAATGTTGTAAGAAAGAAAATGAACCACCGTATTTAAAATATTGGCTATCAGTTCTGACCCAACTATGCCAAAAAGAAACTGGTAAACTTCCTGGGTGGTGACGTTCCATATGCTGTAGCCACCGAAGAAAAAAGTCGTCATCAAGCCCGATGCTATCATCATATGTCCGTATTCGCCGATGAAGAACATCAGCATTTTAAAGCCGCCATACTCCGTGTGAAATCCTGCAACCAACTCAGCTTCGCCCTCTGCCAAGTCAAATGGCAAACGATTAGATTCTGCAAATGTTGCTGCAAAAAATAAAATCATTCCGACCGGTTGATAGAAAATGCCCCAGTTCGGCAAAAATGAAGACGTCATTGTATACCCGAAAGCAGAAAAACTTAAAGGACCTTGCTGCTGATTAATCATCTCTGTCAAATTGAAAGTACCATAGAGTAGTATGACACCAACAATTGAAAGACCCAGAGCCAACTCATAGGAAATTATCTGAGCCGACGCCCGCAGCGCTCCCATTAAAGAAAATTTACTTCCTGAACCCCAACCGGCCATTAATATCGTATAGGCGGCCAATGAAGAAACGCCGAGTACAAAAACGATACCCACGTTAATTTCGTAACCTTGAATTAAAAATGTAGACGCTTCCAGCTTAAGCGGCACAGACATCGGAATTGCCATATACGCAATTGCCGCTGGCACCAAGGCAAACACCGGTGCTGCGTAAAACATAAACCGATTACCTTTTTCAGGTGCAAAATCTTCCTTCGTCAGAAATTTGACCGCGTCTGCCAAGAGTTGAACTAGTCCGAGTGGTCCCACGCGATTTGGACCGAAGCGATTTTGTATAAAACCGGATCCGCGTCGCTCTAGCCATACCAGTATTGGCACGGCCTGAACCATCATTAAAAAAACCAAAACCGTTTTTATTAAATTAACTGTAATTTCAAAAGTTGTGCTGCCCATTGACGTCATAATTTAGTCCCACTCCAATGCCTTAGATTTTATTTCCCACCAAAGACCGAAAATAAAGATCGCAAGAAAAACAAACATTGATACAAAAACGAAAAGGCCCGCGCCCGTGGCAATGAAATTTCTGAAGTTAGCTGCCCACGGATACATAAAAATGACTTCAATATCAAAAAGAATGAATAGAATCGCGGTGAGGTAAAACTTGACTGAAATCTTTGTGTCCGATTTTTCTTCGACGGGAATGCCGCATTCATAAATATCAAACTTAGACTGGCTTGTTTTTTTCGCCATTCCGCCGGTGAATCTTGCAAGTCGAATTAAAATATATCCAAAAACGGCTATAAATATGGTAATGAATATCACTCCACCAAGTGGCATAAGTCCTCCTGTTGCCAATATCACTTAACGCGGTGATTGCGTTAAAGTTTTTCTTTTTCATTTAATTTTCAAAGATATAGTTATACAAAGCTAAGTTATAAAAACCAAACAAAAATCTTAACTGAAGAGTTCAAAGGCAAACAGCGCAATTTATGACAAAAAAGTGGCAAATGTTAAACACCCGGCTTGAAGACATACTCGTCCGCGGTTTTGAAAAAAACAAAAAGCTGTTCAATATTCTTGGTTCGTCTTCAGAAGTCGCCGCTTCATTTTTTTTGTCACAGTCTTTCTCTAAAGAAATTAATGGCTTGCCGCGCCTTGTTGTTGTTCCCAGTTTAGAGTCTGCGCAGTCGCTACGACAACAAATTGCTTTTTTTTCACCTGTTTTGAAAACCCACATTCTGCGTGCTTGGGATGTTTCTCCTTACTCCGGTCTTTTTCCTTCTCCCGAAGTTCGAAATTCAAGGGCAGATTTTATTTATTGGGCCTCACAAGCACAAAAAAATGACATCTTTATTGTACCGATCACGGCCCTTCTTCAATTGTCTGCCCCATTTTATTCATTCAATAAACGCTGCAAAAAGCTTACTGTTGGTGAAGAGCTTCCGTCGGAGCTCAATTCTTACTTAACATCTTTGGGATATCAATCTTCACCCGTCGTCGAAGATGTCGGTCAGTACAGTTTGCGCGGGGGCATAATTGATATTTTTTCGCCGGCAGAAAATCAACCGATACGAGTTGAGCTTTTTGGTGATCAAATTCAATCTTTTCGTAATTTTTCAATATCTGACCAACGTAGTCTCGGCGAAACAACTTGTCTTCACTTAGCCCCGGTCTATGAATTTGAACTGGGCGATAATAATATCGAGCAGATTATTAAAAATCTTCGGGCTGAGTATAAAAAGCGCGAATTGAATCCAACCGATTCCGATGAAGTAATTCGTTCAATTTCTCTTAAAAATTACTTTTCAGGATGCGAATTGCTTCTTCCTTATTGTTACGACAAGCTAAGCACCGCTCTGGATTATTTTAGTTCAGAACTCAACGTTTTTATGCTCGATCCTTCTGACGTTTCCCGTGTCGCTGATGAATACGTTCAGGCGCTTGAGACCGAATACAGAAGCGCAAAAAATAATTCCTCTGTCGTTTTCTGCCCTGAACCTTACTTGTTGGCAACAAAACACGAGTCAGTTCCTTGGCCGGCAAATTCAAATTTTTTCAGTTTTTCGAATTTAGCCCTGCTTGATGGCGAAAAACCCGACGAAGAACGAATCGAGTACTCTTCTTTGCCGCTCAGTGAATTTTCTAACTTGGTGCAGAGCCAGTCTCCGGCCTCTGAAGCTTGGATTAGTTCTGCCAAACCTAAATTGTCGGCTTGGCTCAAATCCGGTTTTAAACTTTTTGTTTCGGTAAAAAATCAGACCCAGATTGATCGACTCAAAACTCTTTTGCAAAAAATGGAGTTTGGTTTTCATGTCGGTGGCGATGATGAATACCTTTGGGAAGACTGGTTCGAAAATAGCTCCGCCATCACAATTGTTCCCCGACAGCTTTCAGAAACCTGCATGCTCACCGAAGAAAAAGTAATTTTCCTCAGAAGCGATGATTTTTTCGGAAAGAAACAACGGGCTATTACACAAAATGCCTACGAACAATTTTCTTCAAAGGCAAAGAGTCTGGCTTTCGGCGATCTAAAGCCGAATGACCTTATCGTACATATTAAACACGGTATCGGCGTTTATGAAGGTTTGAAAATAATGAATATCGGCGGTGCCGAATCTGAGTTTATTCAATTGGCCTACAAAGATAAAGATAAGCTTTATTTGCCCGTTTACCGCGTCGGTCAGTTGCAGAAATTTTCCGGGGGCGTACAAACCGGATTGTTAGATAAACTTGGCGGAACCGCTTGGGAAAAAACTAAAATTAAAGTGCGGGCGCATTTGCGGGATATTGCCTCAGAGCTTTTACAGCTCTACGCAAAGCGGGCCGAAGTTGTCCGGCCACCAATGCCATTGGATGAAGTCCTTTATAGCCAGTTCGAAAAAGGTTTTCCTTACGATGAAACCGATGATCAGCTGCGCGCCATTTCCGACATTCAGAAGGATTTCATGGACCCAAAGCCGATGGACCGACTTATTTGCGGAGATGTGGGGTTCGGAAAAACTGAAGTTTCTATGCGCGCAGCCTTTCAGGCGGTACAAAATAAAAAACAAGTTGCCGTTCTCGCGCCAACAACCGTGTTAACATTTCAGCACCTTGAAACTTTCAAGAAGAGATTTTCCGGCTGGGGATTTGAAATTCGTTCTTTAAACAGATTTGTCACCCCAGCTGAACAGAAAAAAACACTAGCTGAACTCAAAGTAGGCAAGGTCGATATTTTAATCGGAACCCATCGTCTGCTTAGTAAAGATGTTGTCTTTAAAGATTTAGGACTATTGGTGGTCGATGAAGAGCAAAAATTCGGCGTAGTTCATAAAGAAAAAGTTAAAAAATTCAAAACCGAAGTCGATACTCTCACGTTGTCGGCGACGCCTATTCCCCGAACACTTAACATGAGTTTTTCCGGTATGCGCGATTTATCAATAATTAATACAGCTCCGGTGGATCGACTTCCGACGCGAACATTTATCTCGAAATTTGATACCGAACTCATCCGAAAGGGAATTCAATCCGAAATTGCCCGAGGCGGTCAGGTCTATTTTATACACAACAGGATTCAGGGAATTTACGCTCTTTCGGACGAGTTAAGACAAATTGCTCCCGATGCCAGGATTCGTGTGGCACACGGGCAAATGAACGAAGAAGAGCTTGAATCGGCTATGCTTGCATTTTTTCACCACGAAATTGATATTCTTGTCTGCACCGCCATAGTTGAGTCCGGCATGGATGTTCCAAATGCCAACACGATGTTTATCGATCAGGCTCATATGTTCGGTCTTTCTCAGCTTTATCAATTGAGGGGACGCGTCGGTCGAAGTAAGGCGCGGGCGTTCTGTTACTTACTTCTTCCAAAAAATTTGAAAATAGAAAAGATTGCGCAGGAACGACTGAAGGTGATTCAGGAAAACTCTGCGCTTGGCTCTGGCATTCGTATAGCGCAGTACGACCTGGAGCTTCGCGGTGCAGGAAACATTTTAGGCGACACGCAGTCCGGACATGTCAACTCGGTCGGCTACGAGCTTTATATGGATCTCCTCAATGAGACTCTCGCCGAGGCAAAGGGAGAGCCTGTCGCTGATCGTGAACTTGACCCTGAGATCAACTTAAAGGTTCCGGCACTTATACCCGATGTTTATATTTCTGACATCCGAATCAGGCTCAGCTACTATAAAGCACTTTCTGAAATTTCATCTCAAGAAGAGTTGGACCGAATTGAAGACGAATTAAAAGACCAATTCGGACCGATTCCTGACCCCGTAATAAATTTGATGGGCTTAATGCTCATTCGAAAGCAATGTAAAGATCTCGGTGTCCGTGATGTGAGTGCGGGTCTTAAGAATATTTCGCTTATTTTTACCGAGAGAACCCGCCTGCGTCCAGAAACTGCCATACGCTTGGCGACGCGCGAAAATAAGAAGTATTCAATAACCCCTGATCAAAGATTAAACATCAGAATGAATGCAATCACTTGGTCAAATGTTCATGAAGAGTTGAACTACTTGCTTACATTAATTTAGAATTCCATCTTCAAACCGATTCCGATTTCACCGCTTGAAAATAAATTTGGGTCGCCGTCGCTTGCCGCCCCTGCTGGATCAATGGCGGCGCTTGATGCTAAATAACTTGCAAAGTAGATATCAATAAAAGTATTTTCAAGGCCCGACGATCTGAGCTGATCAGCCTTTGCGCTTTTGTCTATGTGATTTTCAATCCAATCAATCTGAAAAAGTAAACCATATCGGTAATTAAACGCAATCGCGGCGCTGCTCGATTCGCTTCCTGTTGATTTAGCTTCTTCGATACTGAATGTATGCATGCCAACTTGGCCATAGGGTACAACCCAAGGTTCGCTAAAGACACCATCAAGAGCCACATTTGCAGCAAGCCCCTGTTTCACCACTTTGAGAGATCGCGAGGCCCCCGAAACCGAACCACTTTTTGAGCCCTGTGAATATTGTCCGAGAATGGACGCCGAAGCTACGCCGAAGTTATACTTATAACCTAATTCAAATCCGATTAAATCTATCTTGTTTTCGGCGATAATATCCTCAATGTAGGCATCATTATAGAGCGAGCGATAGTCGACCGGGTAAAAACTCTCTGTAGAAATCGAAAACAGGGCCCCATGTTTGCTTCTTCTGTCTTTGTAACTTTTTGAGAAATCTTCTTGTTTTTCAACAGCAACCGTTCCCGTGGTCAAATCATCCGCATGAGCGTTGATAAAAACCAAAAGACTCAGAGTTGCAATAATTGAAGTGGCTATGCTCATTGCTAAATGTTAGCAATTTTTGGTTTAAAATACACCTAGCTTTAGTCTGGTTTATAGGTGGCGAACTGCCTTATTATAAAAGGATTCCATCTCAGGAAACGCACTTAAAAATCGAGTTCCCCTTCTTCTATCCAGTTCATTCACATACTGAGCGAATCTCTTTTCGTTCAGCGTTTGGTCTGCCTCCGAAAAGCCTTGCTTCATAACGGCAAGATTTCGTTTGAGTTTTAAAATTTCATAGGGTTTAAAACCCCGAAAGCTGGTGTCATAATCATCTTTTTGCAAATTGCTTTCCATGAAACGAAGACAGTCTTCAATGTGTTGTTCCCATTCAGTGCCCGCCAATAGTTTTACATTAAGCCAAGGAGGATAACTCAGCATTGGAATATCAAACCAAATTCTCTGGCGCTTTTTGCGAACATAGGGCCGATGCTTGATGCCTCTTTTGTCGGGGATTTCAATCGGGTCATCATTCTGACTGTCAAAACTGAAGGTCTCCCTTAGCTCTAATATCCACTGCAAAAACTCTTTTAGTTTCGGAAGGCTTAGAAGGTTGAACGTGTTGATAAAACTTACGGCGGTGCCATTGGTTTTTTTAAGCACGCTTTCCACGTTGCTTTTTAATATCGTAAAGTTCATGCCCGTTCTAATGTACTCTGCCTGTGCCCCAACGCTATCGCAGCTTACAAACAACATAAAATACTTTATCGCCGGACTTACATAGTCGAAGTTTCCCGAATCAAGATTGAGCTTACTTGAATCTTCCCATATCTGTACCTGCTCAAGCTTTTGAAGTTGAGAAATAAATCGATCGAAAATTTCAGGCTTAGGCGGACAAAGATTGCTGGTCATAAAAAGTTCAAGTTGAGCGTTTGGATTTTGGTGAACATAATCAAGAACTCGCCAAGTGTTGGCGTCGATCAAAGGCTCGCCGCCCGTCATTCGAAAGACCTTGAGCTGCGAGTATATCTGCGGCCACCAAGCCCAAAAGGCTTTCACATAGGGGTTTTCTTCGTTAGGCACCGCGAGCGGCATCAGGCCCGTTTTCTGTAATGCCGGTATGTCATTATGAACAATTTCTTCCATGTTAAATGAGCCGTATTGATTAATTTCTTTTTGCCATTCTGAACTCAGGTGCGGGCTGCAATAGATGCACTTAAAATTACACGCCTGATTAAAATTAACTTCAACGTAAGAGGGCGTCACGTTTTCATCTAGCTCTCTATTGGGCGTTCTTATTTGTTCAAATGAATCGGCAACCCACCACTCGCTACTTCTGTAGTGTCGGTCAGATATATGGCCGCCTTTGTCTTCACTTTTTGCGTCTTCTACGGCCCAGCAATAAGAGCAGCCTTTAGGTCTTTCGCCGGCGCGCATCTGCGCTCGTTCATCAATTTTAATCTGCGTATTATGAAGTCGGCCCGGGTTGTTTTCTAGCTCATCCGTTGGGATGCTGTGCGCCGGATTATGATAACAGCTTTGAGTTTTTCCATTGGTGAGGTGAAGACTTACCATTTTCCACTTAGCTAAACAAAAGCTGGGGCTCACAGAGTTTAATTTCTGCCGCATTTCCTCTGCGCCGACATGATATTCTTTTGATTTACCCTTTGAACCTGAACCCATAACCTCAAGATAATACTGTTTTTCAAAAAAATCTCTAGCATTATGTGGATCGCTGGACAAAAAAATTAGTTTAGCTTAGAGTTGTGCTCACTATGAGTAAAGATGAAAAATCACCTACATTTTGTGTGTACCCCTGGATAGAGCAAGTCGTGCAATCAACCGGACAACTCAGCTTTTGCTGCGTTGCCGATCTCGGTGGAAAACTAAGAAAAGAAAATGGCGAGTTTTTTATGGCGGCAGATGACAAGCTAGCAGACGCCTGGAACTCGGAAGCTATGCAGAATATCAGAAAGGCAATGCTCGAGGGTGAAAAGGTTGAAGCCTGCAAGCTCTGCTATTTTCAGGAATCAATAGGTAAAAAATCATACCGCCAATTGCACAATAGTGAGTGGCAAGCGATCGCCGGCAAAGAAATTGCCAGAAGAATTGAAGAATCCAAAAGTAACGATTATAAAATCAAGGCGCCCGCGCTTTATTTAGATTTGCGACTAGGAAACCTTTGCAACTTAAAGTGCCGCTCTTGCAATCCTTATAATAGCAGCCAAATTTATAGAGAAACTGTCCAGCTGCTCAAGGAAGATCCTGAGTTTAAAACTGTTTACTCTAAAAACTTCGGTGCCGAGCCACCGGCAACCGCTCCTTGGTTTGAGAGAGACGAGTTTTGGGACGAAGTTATTGCGGCTATTCCGAATATTAAAAAAGTTTATTTAACTGGCGGCGAGCCAACATTGATCGAGAAAAACTATAAATTTTTAAATGCCTGCGTTGAATCAGGACATGCTAAAAATATTTTTCTGATGTTCAACACGAACTGCACCAATATTCAGGACCGATTTCTCGAGCTGCTGCCGCACTTTCAGTTTGTCTTGATAAACGCAAGTATTGATGGGCTTGGATCAACCAATGAATACATTCGATTTTTGTCGCGCTGGGAAACCGTCGACCGAAATTTTGAAAAGTTGCTGCAGGCCAAAGGAAATATCCAAGTGGGCGTAACACCCGTAATACAAGTATATAATATATTAACTATTACAGATTTGCTCGACTACGTTGAAAAACAAATGATGAAATACAGTCGCACGATTAGTGTCGACTTTCTCTACGCGACTCACCCGAAATTTCTGGATATTAGTATTCTGCCAGTCAATATCCGCCAGTTGGCCGCCTCGCGCTTAGAAAAGTTCAAGAAAAAGTCTCTGGCCTATGGATCCGAATCGTTTTTGACCAATTCTATCGATAGTTGCCTGAATTTGCTGGGCGCGACCAACGCAGCATCGACGGAACAACTCGTTGATTTCATTAAGTATACGGCTTCGCTTGATCGTAATCGCAAACAGAGCTTTCAGTCGCAATTTCCTGAGCTTCGCGCACTATTGGCAACAGAAGGTCACGAGCTGTGAATAGGGTTTCAAAAACTTTTTGCATTTTGCCTTGGACACATTTAGCCACTTACACGGATGGTTCGCTGTTGCTTTGTTGCGTTGCCGACAACGATCTCAATTTAAATTTGAATGAGACCACTCTGGCAAAAGCCTGGAATTCAGATGTTGTTAAAGACGCTCGGCAGAAAATGCTTCGTGGAGAACAGGTTCCATCTTGTGCTCGTTGTTATCGCGAAGAAAGTGTCGGATATGAGTCTCATCGGATTGCCGAAAACAAAGCCTGGGAGCGGCGCTTTACTAAAGAGTGGTTGCAAGAGCGCGTTGATTCTACCAGTCCTGACGGAAGTCTTGCTGAGGGCCTGGTCTCTATCGATTTACGACTCGGCAATACCTG
>JAYVIY010000234.1:0-3895 GCA_043769795.1 Pseudobdellovibrio sp.
ATACTCACGTCAAAAGAGTGATTGTAAGTGTAGAAATCATGCCCTGAAAGACTGATAAGTTTTCCGATAGAGTCAGGAGCCACCTCCATAAAATTCAGCAATTCTGTAATGATGGGCTTAGATTCTTCAAGAGCTTTACCCACATTGGGCGTTTCATAAAGATCTTCGAGCATGGCAATCGAGCTTTCACGCAAAATGGCCGCTTTGTCATTGTTCGTAATCAAGTCGGAATTCATCGAGGCGCGAACGTGGTCGCGATACAATTGCTTGTAATTATTATGGACAAAAAAAGACTCGCCGCTGTCTTTTTCGTGTAAACTGATAAGTTTATCGCTGGTTAACATTTCGCCTTTTTTCAAATAGCTGAGCAATTTTCCGTCAAGAAACAAAAAAATGTCAAAAGGCAGCTCTTCAAAAGCTCTTATTGTGCTGAGTCTAATGCGAAAATATTCGCTCTTTACCTGCTTATTCATCTTTTGTAAGTGTATCTTGTTTGTGTATTTGACGTATCTTTTTTTTTAACATGAAATACCAAGCATGGCCCTTCGTCTAGACACCGAAATTCAATTTTTAAAAGGAGTAGGACCAAAGCTCGGCGCTTTGTTTTCTCGTCACGGCATTAAAACAATACTCGATTTACTGCAAAACTATCCGCGCGCTTACGAAGACAGGCGGGCTGCCAGAAATATACTCAGTCTTAAAGACGGCGATGTGGTTAGTCTCAAAGCCAACGTCGTCAGCGTCTCGTCGTACAACATGGGAAAATCCTCCCGAAAAATTTACGATGTTTTAATTCGTGATTCGTCCGCACAGATTCGCTGTAAATTTTTTCGTACTCCTTACAAAGGCTATTTCGAAAGATTTCAAAACGGTAAAGAAGTCAGGGTCGTCGGCAAAGTTACAAACTACCGCGGCCGACTCGAATTTCATCATCCCGATTTAAAGGATATTGAACCCGAAGAAGATTTGAAAGATGCCTTGATTCCAATTTATGTAGAAACCGAAGGTTTGAGTTCGGCAAAGATCGAAAAATTCATCCATTCTGTTTTTGAACAGGTTAAAGAGTGGCCCGCTGAAAAACTACCACTTGAACTGATTCGCAAGAATAATCTAATTGCAATGGATGAGGCACTCTACCGCCTGCATAGACCCGAAGCCGACAGTGGTGTGCTCTACAATGAATTTAAATCGGTGCCGCATCAGCGCATTATTTTTGAAGAATTTTTCTGGCTCGAACTTTACTTGGCTTCAAAAAAGGCCGGTCTTAAAAATGAAAAGGGCCTGATTTTTTCTAAGCCCGAAGTCAGCCTCGAAAAATTAAAAAAATCTCTGGGGTTCGAACTCACTGGGTCTCAACTTCGGGCCTATGCCGAAATTAAAACAGATCTTGAAATCGGTAAACCAATGAACCGCCTGGTTCAAGGGGATGTGGGTTCTGGTAAGACGTTAGTCAGTTTCATGACAGTATTAAAAGCTTTTGATAGTGAGTTTCAAACCTGCCTGATGGCGCCCACCGAAATTCTGGCCGAACAGCATTTTAAAAATGCGCAAGCATTACTTTCGCCACTGGGCGTGGGGGTGGGTTTACTAAACGGTCGAACCAAAGCCAAAGAAAGAACCGAAATTCTTGAAAAACTTTTGTCAGGGCAGATTCATTTTCTGATTGGCACACACGCCTTGATCGAAGATTGGGTGCAATTTCAGAATTTGGGTTTGGTTATTATCGATGAACAACACAGATTCGGTGTGGCTCAACGGGGTAAATTGAAAAACAAAGGCTTGTCTCCGCATTTTCTGATCATGACGGCAACGCCAATTCCGCGAACACTTGCGATGACTGTCTATGGAGATTTGGATGTATCTATTATAAATGAAATGCCCGTCGGACGTATTCCGATTCAAACCCGGGTGATTTCAGAAGCCAAGAGAATTCAGGCTCTCAATTTTATGAGTGAACATATTGAGCGTGGCCGGCAGGCCTACATTGTTTACCCCCTTGTTGAAGAGAGTGAAAAAATTGACTTAAAAAATGCAACGGATGAGTATGAAAAACTAAAAGTTCAATTTCCAAAAATACGTTTTGGTCTTTTGCACGGCAAAATGAAGCCCATTGAAAAAGAATCGGTAATGACTGAATTCAGAGAGAAAAAAATTGATGTCTTAGTTTCGACTACCGTTATTGAGGTCGGTGTAGATGTACCTAATGCCACGATAATGATGATTGAGCATTCGGAGCGCTTCGGACTTTCGCAATTGCATCAGTTGCGGGGACGCGTCGGTCGAGGCGAACATAAAAGTTTTTGTGTTTTAATTATGGGGTACGCTGTTTCCGAAGAAACAAGAACACGCATCGAATTCATGGAGAAAACCTCTGACGGTTTTAAAGTTGCCGAATTTGACCTTGAAATCAGAGGGCCGGGCGAATTCATGGGGTCAAAACAATCGGGCCTCCCGGGTTTTAAAATGGCCAATTTGGTACGTGACTTTGAAAGCCTGAAGGCAGCGCGAGATGCGGCGTTTGACATACTGAAAAAAGATCCAAGCTTGCGTAAAAAAGAAAATGCCGAGTTGCGGGAAGAATTAATGAAGGCCTTCGGTCCGACGGCGCTTGCGGGAGTCGGTTAATCCGCCCACATTCTAAGCACTTCGCATTGCGCGTTATTTTTACTTTGTGCTAACTAACTGACCTAAGTCGTGTTGCAATTTTTATGAAGCAAAATAGGTTTAATTAATTTCAAGGAGGAATTATGAAACTAGGAATCGCTATGTCGATAGCGTTATTGACTGTTTCGGCATTGGCCGGGACCGAAGTTAAACTGAACTCGGGAACAATCAACACAAATACTGTAAGGGTTTCTCTCAGTGACAATTTAGTTCAGCACTCTGAATGGATTGTGCAATTCAAGGGACGAATTACCGAAGCGACAAAAAAAGAATTAGCCCAGCTCGGTATCATTATTTACAGTTACATTCCTGAAGATGCTTTGATCGTCAGAGCCGATTATAAAACGGCGAAAGCCTTATTAATGAATGCTACGGTACAGGCGGTTTTGGCTTTCAAGCCTCAGATGAAATTGTCTCCGACATTGGGGCTTTTAACGTCGTTGACTTCTGAAACGCGTGAAACTTTCATCGTGAGCGTTTTTGATCAAAGCGAAAGATCAATCATTGAAAAAACTATTAAAAATAAAGTAAAAAATATTCTGATTCAGAAGGCAGCCGGTCGCAATTTCGTTGTGACTACAGAACGCCGAGAGCTCGCTGCAATCGCCGCGGTCAGCGGAGTTGAAAATATTCAAGCTTTTGTTCAAGTTGAGCCTCTTCACAAAATCTTAGATGAAGAAGCTGTGAATAGTTCAGCTGCGGGCGACTATACCGATTTGAACGGATTTGAAACCGGAACAAAAGTGATGAACTTTGATGCCGCATGGGCCAAGGGTCTGACCGGACAAAATCAAGTCGTCGGAATGGCCGACACCGGTCTTGATTCTGGAGATTCACGTGCAATTCATACCGACTTCGTGGGAGCGGTTAAATCCGGTTATGCGGTCGGAATGTTTGGCAAAACCTGGGCCGATCCTATGGGGCACGGTACTCACGTTGCTGGTTCGGTACTGGGCAGAGGAACTGCCTCGGGTGGTCTTTTAAAAGGCGGAGCCTATTCTGCCCAAATCGTTGTGCAAGGAATGTGGTCGCCAATTTTAAATAATTTGTCAGTTCCTTCGAATTTAGCAGGAATGTTTAATCAGGCATATGCTGATGGTGCGCGGATTCACACGAATTCTTGGGGCGCAGCGGCCAACTTCGGTGCTTATGAAAAAATGGCGATAACCGTTGATGAAGTGATGTTCGCAAAAGAAGACCTTTTGATTTTGTTCGCGGCCGGTAATAGCGG
>JAYVIY010000235.1:0-3882 GCA_043769795.1 Pseudobdellovibrio sp.
CGTATAATAGGCATCGGTACTGGCACCTAACGAGCCGTCAATAACGGCGTTAGCCGACGTGGACGTGCATGCCAAAGGGTATGTTGGCGTCGCCGTACATCCGCCGCCTGCCGTCGGCCCCCAACAAAACTGCGCGCCGGTCGGGTTTGAAGAACTGACAATCTGAAATTGCGCCGTCGTATTAATCGGAACATAATAAAGAGCCGAGGTAAAAGGGGTGGTCGGTGTTGGGTAACAACCAGCATAACAACGGGTGGTTAAGTTATTCTTTGTTCGCCAAAAGGCCATTGGTGCAAATATCTGGGCATCGACGACTGCCGCCGCGAATAGAATAAGTGATCCTAGCAACGTGAGTACTATGAGATTTTTGTTCTTCACTTCTTTTAGTTTATATCCAAAAAAACCCCAAATACATCAAAAAAAACTCTTTTTTGGCTCAATTTAGGACTGTTCTAAAAGGCTTATTGCAAGGGTCTCCTTTTGATCATTCCGCCCTTGGTGTCTTTAATCGAATGCTGAATGATAAATGCATCGGGGTCGAGCTTTTCGATTTCGACGAGCAGGCGTGTCACTTCAAGCCGAGTCACAACGCAATAAAGGGCCTTTCGTTCGTCGGTCACATCGCCAGTTTTTCCGTAACCGCCCTCTGTTCGATAGACCGTTACTCCGCGCTGCAGTTGGTGGGTTAACACTTCGAGAATGCGTTCAAAGTCAGGTGAGATAATTGTAATACCAATGTACTCTTCAATGCCGCTGACTAAGTAGTCGACCATTCTTGAGGCTGCAACGTAAGTCAGCATAGAATACATCGCCGTTTCAATGTTCACCAAATAAGCCACACATAAAAAAAGCGCGAAGTTGAAAATGGCAATGAAAAAACCCACCGAGATGCTTGATCTACGACTGACTTGTACCGCCAGCACTTCGGTTCCGTCAATGACGGCTCCGCCCCGCATAGAAAGACCAATACCCATACCCAAGAAAACTCCGCCAAAAATAGCAATAAGCAATTTGTCTTGGGTGAGTAGCGGCATTTCAAGGTAATGAACCGTTAAGGCTAACAAGAAAATGGCGACGGCACTTTTAAGTGCAAAGAGCAGTGAAATTTGCTTAAACCCCAGAAAAACAAATGGAATATTTACGGCGACGATAAAAATGGACAAATCGGTTTGAACGAAATGATTCAGCAGCAAGGAAATGCCCATGGCGCCGCCATCAAAAAAACCGTTTGGAAGTAAAAAGCCTTTTAAGCCGACCGCCGCTGATACAATCCCGAGAAAAATATAAATCGCATCACTTAGGTACTTCGTCGGAAACTTGATATTTTTCACCTTAAAAAAGTAATCTAAATTTCAATAAAAGTTAGACAATTTATTCGCTGCTGCTGTTGTCCGACCTGAATTTTTTCAGCGCCGCACTCAAAATCTTCGTTAAAGCGACAAACTGCAATTTTACACGCACCGACTCCGGCAATTCGAGCGACTTCTTTACTATGTCGATTAGCATCTAAAAACGTGTCGCAGTTCGGAGTTAAATAGTCTCCGACGGTAATGGCCTTTGCATGACACTGTAGATTTTCATTATAACCGCAATGTACGGCATCACAGCTTGAAACCGGAGACATCTCAGTCATTATCTTGTTCATCATAAATATCCTTTACGGGGTTTTCTTGTTTACTTGCCGGATGGTGTACTTTCTGACTCAGCACATCCTGACCATTGTTCTTTTTTCGGTACTCGCCACCCTTAATTTCAGAATCAACCATGAGTTCGGTTAATTCTGGCCCTCTGACCTGTTGGTTTCTCTGTCGTTGTTTAACGGAATTATTTTTTTTCACAAATGCTCCTGCCTGTGTTGACTAAAAAGCTTAATCCATTTTTTGCAATCGAAATGCCAAAGTTTCATGGTACTGAAAATGCATATTCATTTAGAGGGGGAATTTTATGGCTATAAATGCAAACATCAATGATCGCTCTAAGTTTGATTTGGGAACGAGAAAACTATCAATCGATGCAACCTGGGCGAATGTAGCCGTCCCTGTCGGCAGGTTTTTTTACTCGCTTATCTTTATTTTCTCTTCGCTGTTTCACTTTAGAAGTTCTGCGGTCGACTATGCAACCTCGCAGGGAGTGCCCCTGGCCAATTTACTCGTGCCCCTGAGTGGTCTGATGATTCTAATCGGCGGAGTCAGTATTTTGCTTGGCTATCGCGCCCGTGTCGGAGCAATTCTAATTGTTTTGTTTCTAATTCCGGTCACTTTAATAATGCACAAATTCTGGACTATCAACGATCCGATGATGGCGCAAATTCAACAAGTCAATTTCATGAAAAATATTTCAATGCTGGGTGCGGCCATTCTGATATGCTATTTTGGCTCGGGCCCGATCAGCTTAGACAACCAAAGCACGAAATATGAGCGTTGACACCGAACCCGAACGATTAAGAGAACGGCCTCTTGAACTTCCGAGCCTGCAGTTTAAAAATTTAAATATTTCAGTTAAGAAACAAATTGCTTTAATTGAAAGGCGATCAGAAGTACTCATTACGACCTACCCTTTCGAACAAAAAAAGACCATTATACAAATTGTCAATTTTCTTAGGGACGAAGTGCTCATTCATCTCGAGTGGGAAGAAAAAGTTCTTTACCCGGCGATCGACCGCAAAGTCACAACCAGCCGCTCTGAAAAATTCACCTCAGGGATGCGTTACGAACACAACATCATTCGACGCTGGTTTTTAGATCTGGATAACGAAACCAAATTACGATATCCAGATGCACGAAGATTTTCATATCAAGCGGCTCAACTGATTGGGTTGCTCAAAGCGCACCTCGAAAAAGAAGAGGAACTTTTGCTGCCCATTCTTGACACGACAATGTCGCCCCAGCAGTTCCATGATGAAATATTATTTGATTAGCACGAAGAAATCACAGACCGAAATAGTCGAATATTCTTTCTGCATAAAAAAACTCATCTTGCAGATCAAGAGGATCTTCCGGTAGATAAAAAATAGGTTCTTTTGACTTTCTATGAATTTTTTGCAATTTTTCAACAGCGCTCTGCCAATAAATCTGCTGCCAGTTAGGATTGGTTACTTCAGTGAATTGCTCATTCAGTTCGAGGCTTCGTTTCACCGCAGAGAAGTTCATAGGACTCTGAACCGGAAACAAATAATTAACCGCCTTTAGGATGTCGCGGCTATCGACCCGCTCAAGTACGAAGTAAGTGGCACAAAGAACCGAGAGCAGGTATTTACGATACTCTTTTGAAGATTTCTCGTTCCATTTGTTCTTTACACCCGGCCGGTAGAGTATATTCAGTCTTTCGAAACTTGGCGACAATTGAGTTCCTATTTCGTCTCCTAAAGCCAGATCAAGTGTGACCACCAGGCTTTCTGCGAAATTCAGGTAGCGTCTGATAGCTTGTTGTTCGTTTGGAGCGGGCGGCAATAATTGCCAGACCACCCGGTGATTTTGTTCGTGGTAAAGCGAAATGTCATTAAAGCGTTTATGGGCTTCAAGCTCTTGCAATGGATCTGGCAGAACTTCAGCGTGCGATCTGAACCAAAGCATTTCAGAAAAACCCGGAGTGTATTCTATTTCATTTTTAAAAAGATCTTGCGTACTCAGTGCCCGCATCGTTGAGCACACCTTGGGTGTAAATCGGCCACCCAGCGTAAGATAAAACTTGCGACTTTGGCGATAGAGTTTGCTGAGGTTTAAGAGCTGGTTATCAAATGGAAATTCCGCGACTAATAATTTTGGATACTTTTTAACAGCAGGAAGCTCGCAAAGACGATCAACATCTTTCAGAAATCTTTTTAATAAAGCGTTTTTATTCTGCCGGTTTTTCAATGCATTACTTTACGCAAAAATAGTCAAT
>JAYVIY010000236.1:0-10151 GCA_043769795.1 Pseudobdellovibrio sp.
AAACTAACGGTGTCATTGTACTCTTCTTCGGTTTCACCCGGAAACCCCACGATGATATCCGTAGAAAGAACCAGATTAGGAATATATTTTTTCATCAGGTTAATTTTTTCAATATATTCTTCTCGTGTGTAGCCGCGATTCATTCGATCAAGAACACGTGAATTTCCACTCTGAGCAGGCAAATGCACATATTCACAGATTTTGTCCTGGTGGTCGGCCATCACATGCATCAATTTTTCATTAAAATCTTTCGGATGCGATGTGGTATAACGAATACGCTGAATTTCCGTGTCGATGGCTACTTTTTTTAGAAGATCCGCAAAATCAGAACCGTCTTCAGATTCATAGGAGTTCACATTCTGACCGAGCAACGTAACTTCTTTAACTCCTCGGTTTGTAAGGTTACGAATGTCCATTAATACATGCGAAATAGGTCGCGATTTTTCGCGGCCCCGGGTGTATGGAACGATACAGAATGTACAGAAATTATCACAGCCCTTCGTGATATTAACAAATGTTGAAACTCCGGGATTTCGCACGAGTGTTTCAACATGATAAGGAGCGCGGTGTTCGAATTTGGCGTTAATAATCTTATCAGTTGATTCGTAAGTCTGAGCCACGAGATTTGGAAGGGTATCGATATTATCGGTACCGAAAACAAAATCTATCATGGGCTGATTCTTTATGAGTTTGTCTTTTTCCTGCTGGCCTACACAGCCGCCCACTCCGATTTTAAGTTGTGGATTTTTTTCTTTCAGTTTTCGATAGCGACCCACTTCAGAGTAAACCTTATGAACCGGCTTCTCACGAATTGAACAGGCATTTATGATTATAACTGAAGCTTCTTCAGGCTCTTTAACCACTGAAAAATTTGACATTTCAAGAAGTGAATACATTCGTTCGGTATCATTCACGTTCATCTGACAGCCATAGGTTGAAATATAGACACCGCGGCCTTTTCCGATATCTTGATTAACCTGAGATTGAATAGGTGTGGTCAACGCATTAATGTCTGTATTAGATTGATTTTCATTCATTGAGTGAGTTATAGAAACAACTCGATTTTCAGTCAACATAAGTAAGGAATTTTAGAATGAATCCGCGCAAAAAAGACTCTAAAAAATGGACCGCGATCCCGCCAGAGTTGGCTAAACAGATTAAAGCTGTTTTTGAAGAGAGTTTCAGCGCTCACCTCGAGGGAAAAACTCTGAAAGTTGAAGGCCGAATCTATACAACTGAGGTTTTGATGCGCATCGGCATAAACTCAAAAGGTGAACTTAGATTTCAAAATTTTGAAGTTTCCATCGAACACGCTGCCGAAAAACAAAATACAATCGAAAAAATTACTCTCGCCGTGGATGCTATCGCCAGTCTGATGGTCGATTACTTTGAAAAAGAAGAAGAACACGAAATGCCATTTGTCTGGCAAGAATACCCTTTTGAGGGAGAAAAACTCTGGCTGCAGTACTCAAGCACGAATTCGGAATTAGAAGCTAAGGCCAATGCACTGCTCGGGATCAAAGAAGCCGACACTTTACTCGCTGAAACTCTCGATGAACTCGAAGCCCTCGGAATTCCTGATGACGAAGAGATTGATACATCCAAACCGAAGATTTTCCGAGTGCCTACGGATAATCCGAATGACACCCTAAAGAAAAAAAAGAAAAAAGAAGATATGCACTAACAAAAGAACCCTGGAACCTAGTTCATGAGCTCCGGAGTTCTTAACGTATCTGAAGATTTCAAAAGTTTTGAATAATTATTTTCCTGAATTCTAAGAAACTCATTCGGAAGAGATCTTTCTAGAGTTAAGAAAAACTTCTTGTGCGATTGCATTTCATATTTCCATTTTTCTGAATCAATGCTCATGATTTTACCGAACTGTTCGGAACTGAAATCAAGACCGTTCCAGTCAATATCCGCGTATTCCGGCATGTAACCGAGCAGTGTTTCTTGGCCGTTTGCAGTGCCGTCAATACGACCGAACATCCATTTAAGTACGCGCATATTCTGACCGTATCCCGGCCACATGAATTTTCCTTCTTCATTTTTTCTGAACCAATTGACGATGAAAATTTCAGGATTTTTCGCGGTACGATTCGGCATTTTTAACCAATGCTTAAAGTAGTCCCCGATATTGTAACCACAGAAAGGCAACATAGCCATAGGATCGCGACGGACAACACCCAAAGCTCCTGTTGCAGCCGCCGTCGTCTCTGAACCTACTGTGGCCGCGTAGTACACTCCAGTGGCCCAGTCTTTTGATTGAAACACCAATGGTACTGTATCAGCTCGTCGTCCGCCGAATATAAAGGCACTAATCGGAACACCAGAAGGATTTTCCATCTGGTCATCTGCAGAAGGACATTGTTTGGCTGAAACTGTAAAACGCGCGTTGGCGTGCGCTGCTGTTCGACCGCAGCCCGGCGTCCACTCGCGCCCCTGCCAGTCGGTTAATTTGGAAGGGATTGAGTCTGTCATACCTTCCCACCAAACGTCGCCCTCTTCAGTCAAAGCCACATTCGTAAAAATAGTATTCTTAGCAATCGTGAGCATCGCATTCGGATTGGTTTTGAAACTGGTGCCGGGAGCTACACCGAAATAACCGGCCTCAGGATTAATGGCTCGCAATTGTCCGTTCAGATCAGGCTTAATCCAGGCAATATCGTCGCCAACTGTTGTAACCTTCCAGGTATTCATTTCTGCTGGTGGAATTAACATTGCAAAATTCGTTTTTCCGCAGGCACTCGGAAACGCCGCCGCCACGTACTTCTTTTCTTTTTCCGGAGACTCAACACCAAGAATTAACATGTGTTCTGCTAACCAGGCCTCATCACGCCCAAGTGTCGAGGCAATACGTAAAGCAAAACATTTTTTACCGAGTAAAGCATTGCCACCGTAGCCGCTGCCAAAAGACCAAATTGATCTTTCTTCAGGGTAATGCACGATATATTTATTTTCTGAATTACAAGGCCAGCTTGAATCTTTTTGTTCCGCCTTCAAAGGTGAACCTACAGAATGGACACACTTAACAAACTCTTCAGACTCACCAAGAATCTCAAGAACCTGGCGGCCCATTCTGGTCATGATTTTCATATTGACGACGACATAGGGCGAATCGGTAATTTCAATTCCGATTTTTGAAATCGGAGAACCCAAAGGGCCCATGCAGAAAGGGATCACGTACATGGTGCGCCCGCTCATGCAACCGTCGAATAACTTAGAAAGAGTCACTCGCATCTCAGAGGGGTCCATCCAATTGTTTGTCGGGCCGGCATCTTCCTTTTTTTCAGAACAAATAAACGTGCGGTCCTCAACCCGGGCTACATCCGATGGGTCAGATAGGGCCAAGAATGAATTGGGCCTAAGTACTGGATTCAATTTTTTCAAGGTGCCGGAGTTCAGCATTTGATTGATCAGAGTATCATTTTCAGCTTCAGAGCCATCACAAATATGAACATTTGATGGTTTAGTAAGACTTGCGATTTCGTTTATCCAATTCAGCAAATACTGGTTTTTGATCGGCATCGTTAAAATCCTCGGGTGTTAAATTTATTCGTGCTAATTTGTGTTGTGCTTTTTTTAATGTTTTGGAAGATTTTTAGCAAGAAATAACGGACCAATAGTGAATAAGTCCTCATTGGACCTACCGGGTGAGTCGCTCAATTGGGCAGACAGCGACTGACGTGAAATTTATTCACTTCAGTCCGCTAAACTAATGGCCTAAAAAATTTTCAAGGTCTAAAAGTCACCATCTTCATCAAGGCTCGGAGCATCGCCGATTCCTCTGATTTCATCAGAGAATGACTGCACTTCGTCTTCATTTTCTGACTCCGCCAATGCATTTTCGTCAAGTTCCATTTCCTGAATAACCGACAAGAAATCTTTTTCGGTTTTAAGATCTTTCTTAATTACTTCCAGAAATTTATCCGGGTAGCGTGAGGTTAAATCATCAAGATATTTTTCAAGCTTTCCATCATTCAGAATATGTTTGCGGATCTGAATTTTTTTCCACAATAAGAGATAGTGAAACCGGCAATAAACGTCGACGGTAGAAACCTGATCGCAATCACGTACTTTACAGAGACGACGTCCGTCGGAATCGGTTAAATAAACCTCTTCGTCTTTTTTATCCAGTTCATCATCATCATCAGAAAGCTCTAAATTCGTATCGTCTTCATCATCTTCAACTGCTTTTAGATCTTCTTCATATTCTGCAATTTCGCTTTCGCCAAACTCATCGTCACCGATCAGGTCTGACTCTAAATCGTCTTCAGATTTCTTTTCGGTCTTTTTAGATTTTGATTTCAGTTTGGCATCGGCTTTGGCCGACTTCTGCGTCGTGGCTTTTTCAACCGGGGCAGAGTTAGCCTTTGCGTTATTTTTTGCTACAGGAATTAGCTTTTTAACCAATTCCTTTTCTTTTTTAACATCCACTTTTTTAAGCGCTGGCGCCGGGGCAGATTTAGCTGCTTTAGCCTTTGCAATAACTGTAGGCTTTTTCACAGCCTTTTTGTCATCTTTTTTAACAGTTTTAACCGTTTTAACAGGTTTTGCTTTATTCTTAGACGCTTTTGGTGTCGGTTTTGTTTTAGCCATAAATTACCTTTGTTAGATTCCCTACTATTAGTCAACCGCTTTTAATTATTTAAACTCAGTGCTAAGCTCGGTCCACATTTTAAATGTATTAATTAATTTAATTTTTTTAAACAGTTTTTTTAATGAGGAGAAATTTTATGGAAAAAGTGGTCATCGTTTCGGCAGTCAGAACTCCAGTGGCAAGTTTTCAGGGCGCTTTTTCAACCTTGCCGGCTCCTAAACTCGGAGCCATCGCCATTCGCGCAGCCCTTGCTAAAGCGGGTCTTCTCGGTACTGAAATTGACGAAGTTATCATGGGTCAGGTTTTAACGGCCGGAGCCGGCCAAGCCCCTGCAAGACAAGCGGCCATCTTCGGTGGAATTTCAAATGCGACTCCTTGTTTAACTATAAATAAAGTCTGTGGCTCGGGATTAAAGGCTGTGATGCTGGCAAGCGATGGAATTCGCCTCGGAAATTCTAAAATTGCAGTGGCCGGAGGCCAGGAAAACATGACACTAGCTCCGCACCTTCTAGAAAATTCCCGTAGCGGCTACCGGATGGGCACCCAAACAATCGTCGATTCGATGATTAAAGACGGCTTATGGGATCCGTATAATAATTTTCATATGGGAAATGCGGCTGAAATTTGTTCGAAAGAGTTTTCCATTTCAAGAGAAGCTCAGGATGCCTTCGCAATTGATTCATATAAAAAGGCGCAATCGGCCATCGCCAGTGGTAAATTTAAAAATGAAATCTGCAGCGTTGCCATTGAGGGAAAAAAAGGAAATATCATCATAGAGACAGATGAAGAGCCGGGAAAGGCCATGTTTGATAAAATGCCGGGTCTTAAACCCGCATTTGAAAAAGAGGGTACAATTACCGCAGCCAATGCCTCTAAAATCAACGATGCCGCCGCAGCCTTGGTCTTGATGAGTGAATCAGAAGCTAAAAAACGCGGTCTGAAACCTTTAGCTACAATTTTGTCATATGCTACCTTTGCACAAGATCCGAAGTATTTCACAACTGCCCCTGTCGGAGCGATTAAAAAATCTCTTGAAATGGCTAATTTAAAAATTGCAGAAATTGACCATTACGAAATCAATGAGGCTTTCGCGAACGTTACTATGGCCGCACAAAAATCACTTGAAATTCCTGCCGAAAAGACAAATATCCATGGAGGATCGATCGCTATCGGCCACCCGATCGGAGCCAGTGGGGCCCGAATTTTGACAACTCTGGTTCACTCCCTGCAAACGAATAATTTGCGCCGAGGTTTAGCTACTTTATGTATCGGTGGCGGCGAAGCTGTGTCGCTCATCATTGAAAGAAATTAAAATGACAAAAATGAAGTCTCAAAAAGTTTATCAGGATGCAGAATCGGCCATTGAAGGAGTTAAGGATAACATGACCTTACTCGTCGGAGGGTTTGGTTTGTGCGGAATTCCTGAAAATTCGATTACCGCCCTACGCGACTCGGGAATTAAAGGTTTAACTTGTGTTTCCAATAACGCCGGAGTCGATGATTTCGGCCTTGGGCTTTTACTGCAGACCCGCCAGATAAAAAAAATGATGTCTAGTTATGTCGGAGAAAATGCAACCTTTGAAAAACAATTCATGTCAGGAGAACTGGAACTTGAATTCTGTCCGCAAGGAACTTTGGCCGAAAGACTCAGAGCCGGGGGCGCCGGAATTCCGGGCTTCTTTACTCCAACTGGCGTGGGCACCCTGGTTGCCGAAGGAAAAGAAATTCGCCAGTTTGATGGCCGCGACTATATTCTGGAAAAAGGCATTACTGGCGACTTTGCTTTCGTCAAAGCCTGGAAGGGCGATAAATTCGGAAATTTAATTTTCAGAAAAACCGCACGTAATTTTAATCCGATGGTCGCCATGGCAGGTCGAATTACTGTAGCCGAAGTGGAAGAGCTGGTTGAAATTGGCGAATTGGACCCCGATCAAATCCATACTTCGGGCGTTTTTGTTCAGCGAATTTTTCAGGGTAAAAACTATCAAAAACGCATCGAACAACGTACCGTACAGAAAAGAGTTTAATTATGCCCTTAAATCGCGATCAGATTGCTAAGCGAATTGCAGAAGAAGTTCAAGATGGTTATACCGTTAATCTCGGAATCGGAATTCCCACCTTAGTAGCTAATTATATTCCCGAGACAAAAAGTGTTATGTTACAGAGCGAAAATGGACTTTTAGGAATGGGGCCATTTCCAATGGAAGGGCTTGAGGATGCCGACCTGATTAATGCCGGAAAACAAACGATTACGACTCTCAAAGGAGCGAGTTTTTTTAGTTCCGCAGATAGTTTTGCTATGATTCGCGGAGGCCATGTTGATCTTACTGTACTCGGCGCCATGGAAGTTGACGAAGAAGGAAGTATTGCGAACTGGATGGTTCCCGGAAAAATGATCAAAGGTATGGGGGGCGCAATGGATTTAGTCGCCGGAGCTCGTCACGTCATTGTGGCTATGCAACATGCCGATAAAGAAGGTAATTCGAAATTAAGAAAGCGCTGCACACTTCCACTAACCGGAGTTAAATGCATAAAAAAAATTGTAACTGATTTCGGTGTAATAGAAGTGACGCCGAATGGATTTCTACTAACGGAATACGCACCGGACATGACGCCTGAACAGGTCTTGGCCGCCACCGAAGGTAAAATGACAATTCATCCTGAATGTAAGAAAATGCAAATCTGAGAACGAACTCTTCTGAAAATTCCGATTACTGAAATACTTTTTTGATAAGACCGAGAAAAGAAGAGTTTTCATTGATAGGAAATTTCTTATAGACTTTGTCGTAACCGATCGCTTTCAAAAAAAATTCATCACTCTCCTGAAAATTTTTTTGAGTGGCCGCCAAAAGAGATTTTACATAGTAGTATTCTGCCGGATCTATTTTAAACATATCGATTTCTGCCAATTTTTTTGAAACCCCGCCCACATCCAAGAGATGCTTATTGTAGAACGCGCCGATAAGCTTCACCCAAATGGTGTAGAATTTCACTTTCTCATTCGAGTGGCTGATTGACGAATATTTAATAAGAATACCGAAGGCTTCAAAATATTTTTTATTTAGCATGAGCACTTTGGCTGCCGCCAGATCTTTGCTGAGTTTTGTCTCGTCGGTCGTTGCCGTTGACTGAATCATTTCATTGTAACTTGCATTCTTTCTAATCAAGATGAAACCGGTCAGCACCATATAGTGAATGGCCCGACTGAATTCACCTTCGGGCATATTTGAATTTTTAAAGGCTTGATCAAAAGTAAGTTTCTTTTCAACAGTAAGTTGCAAGGATTCGCTTAATTGCTGGAGTTCCGGAAACTCTTTCATGATAACGTAAGCATCATTTTTGAAGTTAACCTGAAGTATGTTTTTTGAGTAATACTCGCAGTAGGTTGATAACCACTCGAATCGATAATCTTCAAAAATCCATTTATGCAGTATTTCGAAAAAATTTGCACTGCTGATTAACGTCGAATTATTGCTTTGTCCATCGAAGGTAAAGTTAATTCTGATATTTTTTTCATTGATATACTTAGTCAGTCGGTCTCTCGATTGCTTGAATAAAATTTTCCTGAGTTGCAACTCGGTTAAATGTTTATTTTCAAGCAAGTAATCACCGAGTCTCTGTCCGCTTGCTTTTTCAAAGATTTCATCCATTTCGTACTTCGAAATGATTTCACTTTCAACAATAACCGAACCGAGAATATTCTCGGGGTCGGGGTAGTCTACTTTAACAATGTCGCCGTAGATCAAGGTTATGCTGCTTAGTTCGTTGCTTTCAGTGGCAATATTCAGAATTCCTGAATACTTATTCCGGATCAGAAGACAGAGAATAAAAACCAGGTCATAACCACGGATGGTCTCTAATTCGTCCATGAGTTTAATTCTCTTCACGCTAGTCAGCTTCGGAGAAATCAAACTGAGAAAGAACTGAATTCTTTGCTGTTCTCTTTTGTCCAAATCAGTCCACTTCAACCAGGGGTTTAAATCTTAACGGAAGCTCTTCGGCTTTAGCCTTCTGATAATCTTCACCGCCAAGCACATGCACATGCAATGAATTTGTTTTTCCGTGATCAGCGATCGGCTGACCAAGTGTGAGAATAATTCGATCACCGGTTTTTGAAAGTCCGTTCTCTATCAATAACTTTTCGACCTGTGACAGAACGTCTTTTAAAGTCGTATAAGGTTTAAGCAGGAGTGTCTGAAGTCCCCAGGTGATCTCAAGTCGATTAAGAACTTCGATGTCTTTAGTTACAGCGATGATTTGGGCTTTGGGTCGAAACCCGGCAATGATCTGGGCGGTTTTTCCGGAAGTGGTCAGGCAAACAATGGCCGTAGCATTCAATTTAAGAGCCGTGAGCGCCGAACTTGCGGCGATGGCGGCCGGCGTACTCAGCAATTCGTTATCGAGCGAAATTTTATAATAGGATTCTTCACTTTTTTCAACTTCAACAATTATCTCATGCATGGTACGAATGGCTTTAAAGGGATAATTACCGCTGGCCGACTCGGCAGATAGCATCAGTGCATCGGTTCCATCCAATACTGCATTGGCCACGTCCGTAATTTCGGCCCTTGTCGGTCGCGGATTTTCAACCATTGAATCAAGCATCTGAGTGGCTGTGATAACCGGCTTTCCCAGTTGGTTACAAAGATCGATTATTCTTTTTTGGGCCCGCGGCAGACGACTCTGTCCGATTTCAACGGCCAGATCACCTCTTGCAACCATGACCACGTCGCTCAGTCTTACAATTTCTTCTAGATTATCAAGCGCTTCGAGCATCTCAATTTTTGAAACGATTTTCGCCGGCGATCCGAACTTCTCAATAAGTTCTCTTAGTGTGCGAATGTCGCGACCATGTCGGACGAAACTGAGCGCCACATAGTCCACGCCATTTTTTAAACCGAAAATCAGATCTTCACGATCTTTGTTCGTCATCGCCTCGACTGGCAAATTGACTCCGGGCAGATTCATTCCTTTGCGGTTTTTCAAAATGCCGCCGTAAATCACCTCAGCCTGCAGTTGGGTTTCATTGACGCTGATAACTTTAAGCTCGATCAATCCATCATCGAGAAGAATCTGTGTACCTTTAGTGCACGCCCTACAAAGTTCTTTAAAATCACTCGGAATCAAACCATCGCGACCAACAACATCTTCAATTGTTACTGTTACAACCTGCTTGGGTTTCAGTTCAATTGAACCTTTTTCAAACAATCCTACGCGAACTTTCGGCCCCTGCAGGTCTTGCAAAATTGTAACCGGAGCCTTTAGCTCTAAAGCCACAGCTCGAATTATATTAATTGCATCCAGATGCTCCGCATGGGTGCCATGACTGAAATTCAGCCTCGCCACGTTCATTCCGGCTTGAATGGCCTTTTTAATGTTTTGTGAATCCCGTGTCGCCGGGCCGATCGTCGCTACTATTTTTGCTCGTCTTACTGCCAACATTCCATCAGCTTAAATGCTTAACGTTCGAATGTCCTGTAAAAAAACAATTCTCTGGCTTTTTTTGCCTGATTGGCATTGACCGAGTTTTTTTCTGCTTCAGCTCTGGCTT
>JAYVIY010000237.1:0-3827 GCA_043769795.1 Pseudobdellovibrio sp.
TGAGACTAAGAACTTAAGCTGACCTGCGTATTCATGTAATGCCAAATCAGTCAGATAGAAATTTGAATAGTAACTTTTCCAATGTGTACCGATGTTTAGTTGATCAGATGGAGCCGGAGTTGCCTCAATACCAAAACTTGGAAAAAGCAGCAGCGCACGTCCCATATGGGTGCCTGAAGTGACTAAAAAAATATTATCATAGTTTGTGGGCTTAATAAGTTCGGCCGTTAATTTTGCATTCTGAATTGTATTTAAACTTTTTGTTTCAGTTTCAATATGTTCTTGCGCAATTCCAAGAGTAATGAGTTCGGCCCGCATGACCGCGGCCTCAGAAACATTGAGGCCAGCCGGATCACCACCACTGACTAGAATCGTGCAACTCGGTGCACTTTTTTTGCAAAGAAAATAAAGTCGAGCAGCTTCATTGGCTCGTGATACAGCCAGAGGATGTGTTCCAAAGTGATCGGTGTCGGCCCACTTTACGATTCCACCGGTTAACAGAAGAATCAGATTTTTCTCTTTGAACTGAGGTTGCGCCAGAAATCGATGAACTTGCAAGCCCTTCAAAAGCAGTTCAGGTAGAAAACCCGATCCGATAGAAGTAAAAATCGAAATATTCAAGAGGAGTAAAAATGCGACCCACCTGTTTTTTTTCAGGACAAGTGCTGAAACGGATAGAATAAGAATTCCAAAAATAACAATGATCGTCATAAGGGCTTTCTAAGTGAATTGAAGAATATAAATTAGGGATACCGAGTTTTTAAATAGTCGGCGAGATCGGTATTCTGGCCAAGTATTTTTAAAAGATCCACTGTAACACCATAGCTGTTGGGTTGCGTGCGGTAAAGCGTAGCAACAAAAGGAAGACCAATTGAATAAGGGAAAAATTCAGCCTGGTTGCCTTCGCGGTTGACGACTTCAACGGCCTGTTCGGCCGCAAATAATTTAAAGAACAGTCCGGTTGATTTCAGGCTCTCTTCGCTAAGGTACTCGGCTTGACCTTCGATGATAAGCGCCTGCTCTGCGGATCGAACCTGAATGTCAAGTCCTAAGCTCTGGCCTAGAAAATCCTGCATCACGTGACTCAGTTCGTGATTCGCGATACCGGCAATTTCAAGCATTTGTAAGACAGGGTATTCGAAGCCTGTGTATTGCTTTAAAAAATCATCATTTAAAAGTATCCAACGTCGTTTTGGGTTTTTCGGATCAGGCAAAGTCGCCCCTCTGAAATAGATCGGGCCACTCCAGCCAGCCTCGCGCAACTTGTCTTCAAAAGATTTTTTATCCAGTAAAAGAATTTCGGTACGGTTTTTTACATCCTGCAAATCAAGCCCATAAAGAGCTGCCAACTTTTGGGCTGAGCTTTGTGAAAAGAGCACTTCTTCGATAAAGGCCCTGCGCACACAAATGGGCCATTTGGTCCACTCTGATTTTTCGTAATCAAAAGCTGAGTTGCAGAAATTTAAGATGTGCGCTGCAAACGTCGACTTTAGATCGATGAATTTCTGCGGGAGTGGTGTTCTGAAAACATCGAACCAGAGATCGTAATTTTTTGAAGTTAACTCGTCGCGCACTTTCTGCGCCGGGCCCATCCAGAAATTTTTGCGAATATAGACACGAAATTTTTCAGCAAAAGAATTGTTTGCTTTAAGATAAATTCCAGGAAAAGAACCACCGCGGGTTAAACGTGCAAAGTAACTCGGAAATAATTCATCAGGTTGTTGTTCTTCAGGGTTTAGAGCAAAAGCGAATTGAGCTAAAAAAATTAAGCCTACAAGTATTAGTTTCATCAGCAAAATATGCAATTTAATTTAAAAGCTTGCAATGAATTTTTAAAGCTTTGATTTCATTTATGCATATAAGGTGCGGTCAGTACATTGTTGCGCATGGTCGGTACTTTAAAAAGAAAACGAACGGCGCGTGCGCCGTTCGTTTTCAGGTGTAAATTTGAGTTCCGAACGGCTTTTTTAGTTCACTTTTGTAACGACTTCGTAAAATCTGAGTTGTAATAATTTAAGACCGGTATTGTCGTACTCCCAGAAGTAATCTTGCAGTCGATCATCGAATAGAGAGTATCTTTCGGTAATTCCGTCGCCATCAAGATCTGCATAAATAAAAAGAAGCTCGGCGCTCACATTTGTAAAGCTGCTTTTTCCCGAATTGCGAACGGCGATATAATTTAAGGTGCTGCATACTTCTTCCATGGTAATCGGGTCAGTGGCGCAAGTGGCGATTTTTGCAGATCCACCCGGTTTTCCCAGTGCGCGGGCAAATACTGAGTAACTGGTGACGCCGTCGCCATCGGGATCAGGACTAGGCAGTCTGAAACTTGCTGATCCATCAGTACCATTCGCGTCGAGTACTTGAAAATCGCCTTCGGACAAAAGAATCTTTGTTTTTCCTGCCAGAGGTACAAAAATACGGTGGCCTAAATTACCAGTCATGCTTGCAGTTTTATTCTTAGGTACTCCGATAATGTTCAGTCCGTAGTGTGCACCTGAAGGCGCACCATTTTGAGCAAAAAGCGTCCCGCTGAGTGCTATTGCACCCAAAAAAAGTGATATATTTTTCATTAATTCCCCCTGACGAATGGCTAAGCAACACCAGTGCCACTCTCAATTCATTTTAAGTCGAATCTGACAGATTTAATTGTTCAGTAATTTGCTTTTTAAATACGAGATATTCGAGCTTTTAATCAATTAAATCGAGGGGCTTACAAGACAAATGACTAAGGTGTGGTCGATGTCTAAGAGTTAGTTCATTTTAAAATCTGGCCCTTCTCATTTTGAAACTGTGAAGACTACTTGCCGATAAATAGGGGGGGGATTCTAAACACCATGTCAGATTTGCTTCGAAAATATTTTCGATACAATTTCATTTTGTTTTTTTTGGTTTTTTTTTCGCAGACAATAAATGCGAAGGGATCTCTTCCATTTAAATCTGAACAGATCTTTAAAGAAAGCACTGAATTATTTCTGCAAAAAAAATATTATAAAAGTGCAGTCTTGCTTCGGCAATTAATTCTGGCCGATCGTCAGAAATCGATGTACTGGTTTAATTTTGCAAATTGTCTTTCAATGATGAAACGTTACTCGGCGGCAATTAAATATTATGACCATGTTATAAAGCTCAATACCAAGTTTGTGGCCATTGCAAAAATAAATAAAGCTAAGGCCCTGACAGCGCTCGGGCGGAATGACGAAGCCAGCGCGTTGTTAGAGGTCGTAAAAAACGAACCAGCACCTCTGTCATTGCAAAAACTGGCGGAAGTAGAACTTTCAACTTTACGGGAGATTTCGCTTTTAGAAGTTGATGCCTTGCAAAAGTACCAGACTGGTGATTTTCAACTCAGTGAAGTGCTATTGCGAAGTATAAGAGAGGAACAACTTTCTAATGACGCGTTGATTCTGTATTCGCTGGTGCTACTTAAACAAAACAAAAAAAAATGGCTGAACGGCTTCTCTTCGTTAACAGTCGAACCCGAATGCTTACTATTGAACAAAATGAAAATCTTCTTCAATTGCTGAAGCGCGCGCGAAGTGCAGAAAGTTTTGAAAAACCCTATTGGTTTATTCTCGATCTGGCTTTAGGTAATACGAACAATGTGTACGTTGACGGTCAAAGTCAATCGCTCCAGTCGAGCAGCTTGGTTGATTTTTCTACATCAATGGGATACCAGTTTTTGAAAAATGAAAAAATTTCGTACAGTCTGGGCTATACTCTAAATTACGAATACCCGGTGGAGGTTGGAGTACTTAAATTTTTTAACCACATACTGACGACGACGGCCCGATTTGTAGAGCAGAATTTTTCCGCTGGAGTTTCGC
>JAYVIY010000238.1:0-22825 GCA_043769795.1 Pseudobdellovibrio sp.
ATTGCAGTTGCTTTAGCCGCAGGCTATTCACCGGATGAAGAAACTTTTGGCCATATCATGACCTTTGCTCACCCTGGCAATCCTGACGATCCCATTCTTAAGTACGCTCGCAAAAAGTCATTTCTGATTACGTCAGCGAGAGCCTATCTGATAACGAAAAAAAATTATCTCCGATTGGCCGAGTTTATCAAGAGTAAAGGTGTAATCTGGGCGGTGATGTCGTATCCAACAACAAAAATTGAAAGCATGATGAATCTCTTCAACCCCGAGCTTGAAGAATCCTACCCTAGTTTTTATGCTTCTCTTTATGATGATCGCCTTAAAAAAAACGTTATTCCTGAAAAGTATAAAGATTTTCATTTTGTTACGAATGAAAATTTTTCGGAATACTTTGGCCATTCAACGTACTCAGACTATTTTACCGATAATTTTTGTTTTTCGAATAAATGCAAATTCGGTCACACCACGACTTTGGGTCACACTAAGATAACGCAAAACATCCTTGAACAATTGGGCCCACTGTTCAATGAAATCGTCTTAGCCAAACAGAAAAAATAAGTACTTTTAAAGAGCGTGATTTAAGTCATTGGCAATCAGCTCCGACATCAACTGATAATACTGCGCCGTGGGGTGCTGATCTAAAGGAATAATATCCCTATTTTCTAGTATTGCAGCTGGGTTGAACATTGAATAATCCAGAATCTTAATTTTGAACTCTTCTGCGAGTTTCTTAAATTGCCGAACCTGGGTATCATTTGTACGAGGGTGCAGAACAACATACCTGCCTAGGATTTTAAAATGCTTTTCGTATTCCTGGAACAGACTTTTGACTAAACTGAGATACAGTCGGTAGTCTTGATCATCAAAGTTCGGCGGCAAATTAATATTAAAATAAGCGAGTGTCTCTGAACTAGCCAGCAATCGATAAAAAAATACTTTTGCTCTTTCAAAAATGAGTTCTCTGTTTTTTAACAACGGCCTTCCATCTTTTAATTCATACAGCGGCCGGGCTATGGCTGCGCTACTATTAGGTAGATAATTTGCCATCGAATCGATAGCTCTTCCCATATGAAAATCAAAGTGATGATAAATTAATATACCCTTTTCTTCCTTCACGTTTTCAAATCTTCGATCGAGTCCCTGCTCTAATAACAGCAAATGATCACTGGGTGATGTTCCCGGAATGCCGAAATTGTAATTGTTGTAATTTTGAAATTTTTTATTTAAAAGTGAGGAAATTGTATAGGCCTGCTCGACACCTTCACCAAAAGTGATTGAGTCGCCGATATTTATTATAAAATTCTCAGCTTTGGCATTCTCAAAGAGCGAAGCTCTGTAGGTTTTACCCAAGACTCCGGGCATTTCATAGTTGTACTGGGTTTTGTAAATAACAGTATTGCTATTCTTCAGTCTAAGCAGGCCAACCGAATTAAAAGTCTGAATGCGAGCTCCAACTAATGGAGAATTACCGTATTTCTGACTGATATCAAGGTCTGACTTATTTTTACCCGTCAAAGCCGGGTCACTTGGCGAAGGATAAGGCCAATCTTCTATCAGTTGCAGATTTAAACTCTCTGGCAAAGTGGCCACTGAAACCGCATTTGTAGGCTCACCTGGCCGGGGCTTAAGCATAGAAAACTTTTTATTTTGCACAAAAAAGAACTCGATGGCGCTGACAATTAAAAGAAAAAAAGCAATATTAAAAACAACAGTCTTGTAAGTCGGATTCAACGGACTCCCCATGATGATATTGAGATATTTTGAGGTAAGTATAAGGCTTGTTTCTAAAATACTCTAACTTTAAAAAGATTGAATCGATTCCATTATCCAATATTGACACTCAGCATGATATTCTCCTTGACCAGATTTGTTGCGGTTGTAAGAATTTCTACATGGTTTCTGCTTGGAAAATCTAGAAAAAATTTTATGGAAAATCATTTGGGTATTGCTTGGTGGATGTTTTGCAAGCTTAGTCGTTGCAACTCTTTATGATCGCATTTTGTTTTCAGATGGAGCTTGGTGGTTTTTTAATTTAGTCAGTAGTAGATCGTTTGCTTTTGACTCAAGCTTTGCAAGATACACAGATCGAATTTTTCAGATTCCAGCACTCGTGGCTCTGTTTGCAGGATTCGGAGATAATGTCATTCTGAAAACGTACAGTGTTTTCTATAATTTTAATCCGTTGTGCAGTCTTTTGATTTGTGGATGGATATTAAAGAAACGAGACCGGATCGATTTATTGATTTTCCCTGTTCTTTCTTTTGCGCTAGTAACACAAACAACACTTGGCGATCCTTCGGTCATGGTCTCAAGCCTGCTCAGTTTTACTTGGCCATTATTTTTTTTATCCGTCTTGCCGCGACGGGGTTTTTTGACTTCGATAGGCATCCTGGGATTGGTTACCTGTTTTGCGTTTGAGCACGAGTCGGGAATTATTTTTTTGTTGATGCTGATTTTAGTAAAGTCCTATGAAGGCTACACCGACATAGCCGAAAGAAAGCGCGAGCATTACCTTCTTGGTGGATTATTTTTTGCGGCAGCGGCATGGCTGGTTTACAGAGTTGTTGGCCCGACAGCGGGGCCCAGCCAGTACTTCGTCGATGCCATTTTTTTCAAATGGGATTCTTTCAGAAAGGCTTCACTAGCGATTTTGATCAGCGCGATTCTCGTTTTTTTCAAGCCGCAATTTATATCTGCGAAAATATGGTTGAGTTGTTTAACACTTTTTGCCTGTTCAGCGGCGGTTTATACCGCAATTAGAATGAATACAGAACCAGAAGACCTGATTTTTTGGAGTGTGAATCATGCAAGATCTACCGCTACTTTTTTTGCTGCATTTCTAGCGCTATGTTGTTTTATTGTGATGAATAGACAAATGCAATTCGAAAAATATAGAAACCGAGCACTTTTGATAATCGCCTGTTTTGCTTTAGCAGCTTCTTTAGTTCACGATATTAAATTGAATTCGTTCTGGCTAAAGTCGACTTCTTTTATTAAATCGAAAATTTCGGCCGAACCAGATTGTGAACAATTAAATGTTTCAGACAGCCTAGAAATCAATAAGCATGGTTTTTATAGCACCTATTTGCCAATCGTTTCTTTAATCCTGTCTAAAATCGAAAATGGAAATGTTGGAACCGTTCTTTACAGCACAGAAAGCCTCGGCCACTTAAAATCACAAAAAACGAAAAATTTTTGTTGTTTATTAGGTCAAGGTAAATTCTATTTTACAGCGCAAGAATATGATCCCTACAAAATCGCACATTACGATTTGATCCCGGTCGTTTCAGCGGCTAAAGCTAAGTCGTCCTGCCCGGAAGTCGCGCGATAATTCACGGTTCCTACCTGAACGGTTCATCGATTACCGGAAATTTTGTACCCAATTGAATAACTGCTTAGTAAAAATCCTGTCTAGTCATTTGTCACTTGTTCATTATTTTTAAAGAACTCTGGTGATATCTCAATGTGAGATTAGCTAAGAAGCTGAAACAGTTCAGGATTTACGTTTTACCCTTTGGCCGTTACTTTGCTTTATACGAGGAAAGTTCTTTGTCTCGGGGGAAACCAAAATGAAATTATATCTTGTTCTCTTAGTGGCTTTAAACATTGGTAATATGGCCTACGCTCAGTGCTCACCCGACGGGCTCGGCGAATGCCTGAGCTTAAGAGAACAAGGCAACAGATTCATGCAACAAGCGAAAGACTTCGAAAAACAAGAGCTTTTTGGCGATGCCGCCAATAGTTACCTGTCCGCGAAACTCAGATTTTTGCTTTCAGCTAAAAAAAATAAAAATAGCATCTGGTCAGGTGCAGCCGACGATCAGCGCAAAGCTGAAGAAGCAGCCCTAAGTTACAGCCGTGTAGATGAACTAGCGACGCAGCAAGAAGAGGCAGAAGAAGCGCTCGTACAACAACCTAAAAGAAAAATTTCGAGCATTAGCGTGCCTTCTGGTTTTGCCAAATTAGGCGAAGAAAGTAACTAGGGTTCAATCTATTTCTGTGGTAATTGCAACTGGCCGTTGAGATACTTTTCTTCTGATACCAGATCGCCGTTTTCAGACCACTCTCGAACATAGCCATTGAGCGCACCCTCTTTATAATTGAGCTCTGATTTCTTATTACCGTTTTCAAACCATTCGGTCATCGTGCCATCGATTGATTGTTGTTTGTAGATTGTTTCAATAAATTTTCGGCCATTCGAAAAATAATTTGTCAGTCGGCCTTCAAGTTTTCCGCCAATCCAATGGCTTTCAGAATCAAGACTTCCGTCGTCGCGCCACAGGCGAACTAAACCGTTCTTGAGCCCGGCTACATAGGCCGCTTCAATTGTTATCAAACCTTTTGTATTTTTGCAGAGCCAAAGACCTTCGCGAAGATTATTGAGCATGGGCCCCGAGCAGTTTTTTAGATTGAGTTCTTTCATTTCGTTGGGGTTTTGCGGTTGGGTCGTGGCGCAGGCGCTGAAAAGTCCCATTACTAGCAGCAAATAAATGAAATTTCGAAGGTAAATCATCCTTTGTTAACGATAAGTCACGGGCTCAGCTACGTCAAATCGCAAGGGCTTTAGACAATGGACTAGGTTGGGCTAACAAGCCTCCTCGCCAAGTGGTTTTTTTTGCGCCACAATGTTCAGATGCAAAACAAAATATCTGAGCTGCTAAAACAGGTATCCGGCATTTTATTAGACAAAGAAGAAGCCGTTAAAATGGCGACGGTTTGCCTGCTTGCCGGCGGCCATTTACTGATTGAGGATGTTCCGGGAGTGGGTAAAACGACGCTGGTAAAAACGCTGGGGAAATTGCTTGGGCTTAAGACGAACCGAATTCAATTCACCATTGATCTTTTGCCAGGAGACATTCTCGGCACCCACATCTATGATCCGCGCGATTTCGAATTTCATTTTCATCAAGGGCCGCTTTTTGCCGAATTTGTTTTAGCCGACGAACTTAACCGGGCCAGTCCACGCACACAGAGCGCACTTCTGCAGGCGATGGAAGAGGGTCAGATTTCACTCGATGGTAAAACTTTTAATCTGCCCCGCCCGTTTTTTGTGATTGCCACGCAAAACCCCCACCAGAACCTCGGAACTTTTCCACTGCCGGAAAATCAGCTTGACCGTTTTATGCTGAGTCTTGAACTCAACTATGCATCAAAAAATTCTGAGATCGAAATTTTCAAATCTCAAACTTCCGGCGACCAGTTGGCGAATTTAAAAGCACTATTCAATGGAGCAGAGCTCATCGAACTTCAGCATGTCATCGAACGTATTCATGTTTCAGATAATATCGCAGAATATGTAAGTCAATTGCTCGAGAATTCGCGAAAATCCGACTTTCCCGGGCTACCGGCTTCGACCCGCGCTGGCATTGCGCTCGTACGGGCTGCGAAGGCTTGGGCTTTTATGCATCAACGCGAGTTTTTGATTCCGGAAGATATAAAAAGCGTATTGGTGCCCGTACTCGGACACCGCTTAGGGGGAACTCATGGCTTACGCCAAGGTCGCGAGTGGGCTCGCGCGCTTGAAAAGCAAACTGCTGTTCCGCGCTGATAATTTAAAACTGCGGGCTGATAAAACCTATATTTTTCCTACCGGCTTCGGGTTTGCTTTCGGAATTTTAAGTTTCATCTTGTTGGTAATGGCCATTGGGTACGGAAATAATATACTTTATTTCTTTGTTTTTCTGCTTGTAGCAATGGGCATGAGTACGATGTGGCAGACAAATAAAAATGTCGAAGCGGTTCGGGTCAATAAGCTTGAAATGCGAACTTGCTTTGCAAAAGAAAAAAATACTTTCTTAGTGCGGGTTGAAAATATAGCCCCATACAAAACTAATCTCTGGGATATCGAATTTGTCGGCGAATCTGAAAATCAGATTCTGGAAGAAATCGAAACTAATTCTGACGTCAGCATTCAATGGACGCCGGTGGCCCGAGGTTATACGCTTTTCCCGCGGATCAGAATTCAGAGCCGTTTTCCATTTAAACTTGCACGCGCGTGGAAATATTACGACGCACCTCAGACTCTCTTGGTCTATCCCGAACGCAAAGGTCAACTTGATCTTAAGGCGCTTATCAATCACCAGGCTCATCGAGACGAAGCGGCCAAACTCGAAAATGAAGGTCTCTTCAGAGATCACCGCGATTTTCATAACTCGGATTTACCTTCACGAATTGACTGGAAACAAAGTATCAAACATCAAAAAATGCTGATTAAAAATTTTGAAAAATCCGGCGAGCGCAAACTGATCATCGACTGGGAGATGGCTACAAATAGCGGTGGATTTGAAAATCAGGTCTCGCAGGTGGCACTCTGGGTAGATCTTTGCCATCGGCAAAATGAGCTTTTCAGCCTCAGAATCAAAAAATATCAAACCGACTTTTTCCAGAGCTCTGGCCACTATCGCACGTGCATGGAAAAATTAGCCTTACTTGAAAAAGCTGACGTTCTATGAAAGTTGAATTCTTCCGGAATCTTCCGCTGTCCCTCTCGATGATTTCTGCTTTTGCTATTGCGGCCACAGAGGTTCCGGCGTGGGCTATCCTTACCAGCCTTCTGTTGATTGTCTGGAGATTTCTTTACGAGCGAATAGATATCCCGAAAATTTCTACCAAACTCACCCCATTCATCGGTCTTTTGTTTTTTGCGGTTGTGTTTATTCAACACAAAACTATTTTTGGACAGGAAGAATCAATTACGATTTTGATGGGACTGATGGCCATCGCAATCCTGAATTTTGAGACCGAACGGGATTTGTTGTTTTTGGTGTTGCTCGGATTTTTAATGCTGGTGTTGAAGTCGGTATTCAGTATTGATTTCATCTGGCTGATTCCGGCGCTATTTTCTTTTTTTGGGCTTTGGGTGGCGTTACTGACTAACAATAAAGTCCGTCGTTATCGCTATGTTTTGAAAACAGCACTCAGCTCGATCCCGGTTTTTCTGGCGCTCTTCATTGCATTTCCCCGAATCGTGTTGTTTCAGATGACGAAGAACATCAGCCCTGCTGCTCGTTCTGGTTTTAATGAAGAAGTTAGGCCCGGACGCTTCACCAACACAGCACTGAGTAATGAAATGGTCTTTCGGGCCCAGTTTGCCAATTCAGATGGAATCGACGCCGATGAACTTTACTGGCGGGGCTCTGTTCTTAATAAATCGAACGGCTTTAACTGGAGCAAGGGTCGAAATGAAAAACGCTCGGGCGCCCCGTCGATAGATAACGGACCGAGCCTTAAATACCAGATTTTTTTAGAGCCGCAAGCAGTTAACAACCTCTTTGTGCTTGAGCAGGCCGCCAAAATTGTTAGAAGTACTGAGCCATTTGTTGAAGGAAATAATTCGGTTTTTACTCTCTTAAATACCTCTGCAAAAATGATTCAGTTCGAAGGCGAGGCAAGAATGAAGCCGAATTCGATTCGGCATGAAGGTGCAAGTAGTGATGAAACTTACCTGAAAATTGCGCTCCTACCGCCGCGCTCGAAAAAATGGGTGGCTGAAATTATCGAAAAATATTCTTCGCCTGAAAGCCGCTTGAACGCCTTAAACCATTTTTTTGCAGACCCCGGTTTTAGATACACACTCACACCTGATTACTATGATAACGATCTCGATGAATTTCTCTTTGTAAAGAAGACCGGCTATTGTGAACATTTCGCAGCGGCTTATGCCACGCTAGCGCGGGCGCTCGGAATTCCTGCGCGGATTATCATAGGTTATCAGGGCGGCACCTATAATGAAATCGGTGACTTCTGGAAAATCAGCCAGCGCGATGCGCATGCCTGGGTCGAGATCGGGCTCAACGGCTTATGGAACCGAATAGACCCCACCGGATTTGTCGCACCTCTTCGTTTGACGCTTGGAAGCGGCGATTATTTTATTTTGAGCGAAGCCGAGCAGACTGAATTTTCAAGAGAAAAAACCTGGAAGGATTTCAGCAGCTTACGTTTACTTTATCTGAAAGCTATTACACTGGTCGATAGTGTCAATTTCAGCTGGACAATGCTCCTGTTAAATTATGATTTGCAGGCTCAGCTGGAACTTTTGCGCAGCATAGATTTTTCCGGGTTCCTATTGGTTGCTGTCGCTGCTATTTTCGGTTTTTTTCTGTATTCCAAACGCCGGCCTAAGGCAAAACCTTCGCATCAGCTGCAGGAGTTATTTTCTGAAATTGAAAATTGGGCTCAGAAAAATCAACTGACCTATCCGGCGGAGAGCACACCGCTGCAGGTTCTTGAAGTCATTTATCAAAAAGTGCCTGAGGTCCGCAACTTTATTTCTGAATTCAGAACGGCCTATGTGGGGCTGGTGTATCAGGAAAAAAACTTAAGTACTGACTACCGAAAATTACAGCGCAAATGGAAATCCTTAGGCCTAAGGAAGACATCTATTGTCTCAAATTAAAGCGTTTTGTTAACGTCAAATCAAACGGGTGCAGTTGTAACACCTAGGTCGGAAATTTGCATTCTAGTCCGCTATGATTGTTCGTATAGCTTCAATTCTATTGTATTTGTTATGCAGCTATGTTCAGGCGAACACTGATGAACATTTTTTGGCAGCGAAACATCAGCTAGAGTCCCTCCAGAGGGCTCATGAAGATCAACTCTTGTTTTCATCTCGAAATATGCAACTTAAACTTTATAATGGTCATAGGCCCTGTGTCGCGGTCGTTATTCATGGCTTGTATCAATCTCCGAAGGATATGCAAGGTCTTATCAACTATTTCTTTAACGAAGGATGCCATGTTGTCGCGCCGCTTTTGGCGGGCCACTGGCGTCGGGATCAAGAAGCATTTTATAAAATATCTTCTGTAACATGGAGAACCGAAATTAATGAAATTCTAAATTTATCGCAGCATTTAGGTAATGAAATCATACTCGTGGGCCATTCGACAGGTGGCCTGTTGGCACTCGACCAAATAATAAATAAAAAACAGCTGAAGTTCAGCCATGCAATACTCTTTGCTCCGGCAATTAAATTACAGCAAAGTGTAATTCTTAGTTCTAAATTCGGGGCTTTTTTTGGCTTAGTACAAAATAGCCTAACACCTAAAACTAACTCCGAATACGACAAACAAGCACGGCCGGCGGTGGCCGGCGTTCTCGTACAAAATTTAATTGAATCTGTCTTTGGCACCTCTGATGATACAAGAAATGCGGCTTATGCAAAAATCAAAACACCGGTCTTTTTTATTTCAACAGAAAATGATCAAACTGTCCGCCACGATGAAATTATGAAACTTGCCAGTTCAAATCCTCGACTTTTCAAAATTCTTTCCTATTCAAAAGACAAAGCCCTATTTCACGATAATATTCAAAGATCAGTGATCGACGTTGAGCCAAATTCACCAATAGAATGGACCAATCCTTACTTTAGCGATTTGCTATTGCAAATCAGCGGTTTTGTCTTAAGTAAAAACTTCAGCCCATAGTATCTTACTTCTCCCCAATTTTTAATAAGCCGGATACAATTCTCCGCCGGGCGTGACCACAACAGGCGCAAGCTGGCCCGAGCAGGCCACAACTCCCGTACTATACTGAACACAGGTTTTTTTAGAAGTGACCATCAATTTCGTAATGACTCCAGCCGGTGCGAGAAAATCCATCGGAACTATTCGTCCGACTGTTGAGTTATTACCGAGCTGACCGAAAAAATTCGATCCATAGCATTTAACGTGATTTCCGGCGTTTAAGCCGCAAATAAATTCTCTGCCGATACCGATCTGCAGAATAGTTTTAGAACCGAACAATTGCTCAGTTGTAAACGTATGGAAATTACCGCCCCTGCAGGCAATCTGACCATCGGTTTTAATTACACAGGCATTCATTTGCCCGCCCATCGCGAGAAACTGCGCCCCGTTGAATTCAGGAATATCCACCGGAGATAAGCCTATATTAAAGCCCCAGCATTTAACCGCACCGGAAGTCAGAAGTGCACAACTCTGCAACTGATTGGCCGCAACTTGTTTAACGTTTGTAAGACCCGGAACAGTCGTCGGTATTTCAGTGCTCGTCGTTGAACCGTCACCGATGACCCCGTAATAATTGGAGCCCCAGCATTTTAAAGTTTTATCATTCATTATTGCGCAGATATGGTCCACTCCCGAAGTGATTTCGCTGACTCCGTTAAGAGTTGCCGGAGTTACTGCTGTGTAAAACCAACAGCGCATTGTTGCGTCGTTCATCAGTCCGCAACTTCGATTTTGTGTGACGGCGACTTGCTTCACATTAGAAAACCCCAATACATCCACCGGAAACTGTGCATGATAAGGGCTGCCATTTCCTAATATGAAAGTTGAATTCCAGGCGCGGTTCCAGCCCAAGCATTTAATACCGCCAGCAAGGGTTACGAAACATTCATTGCCTTGCTGATCCATTTTTGAATCGACCATCTGCAATGTATCTTTCAGATAATTGACCACAATCGGAATTACACTATTTGTCTGGCGATCATGACCGGTGTTAGCTGACGTGGATGCATCTCCCCAGCACCGAACTGTATCCGAATTCGTGATCAGACAAGCACTGTACCAACCCAGTGCTATCCCTTTCACTCCGCTTAAATTGGGTAAGTCTTGTGCTGTTGATATTTGATCGACGTTGTCGAGTCCGAGCTGCACTGAAAAATTTCCTCCGATACATCGTACATTTCCAGTTAGCGTCAACGCACACACAACCGTAGCACTGCTGATACCGTATTTAATCCCGGTCATACCGGGAATATCTACGGCCAAGCCGGTGGGGCTAAAGTAATTGTACTTTCCCCAGCACTTGAGTTGATCCGCGGAGGTGACGACACAGCTTCCGCGTTCTCCGGCGGTCAGGTTTTTCGCCCCTATTACATTTGCTACAGTGACCGGTACTGAAGAAAAGCCGCCAACGCTGCCATTCCCTAAATTTCCGTCGCGGTTGTTTCCCCAACACTTCACACTTCCGTCGGTTAGTCGCGCACAAGCCCAATCGTCGCCGGTTCCGATCTGAACAACACCACTTAAACCTGCAACATCGACCGGCGAATACGAAGTAACAGTTGAATTGTTACCCAGTTGGCCAACGCTGTTTTCTCCCCAGCATTTGACGGTGCCCGCGTTCGATAAAGCACAGTTTAGAGAATTTCCTACGCCGATTTCTTTCGTATTCGAAATTCCGCTAATGAGCATTGGAATTTGCCGGTCAGAAACGTCAGTTGCGGAAAGTCTGCGGCCGTAGCCCCAACAATACACCTGATCTGAATTTGTGAGAGCGCAAACCTGTATGCTGCTCACTGCAATTTTCTGCACCCCTGAAACTCCACCAACCGGCATTGGTATTGAGCTTCCGGCAATGTTTGAATTTGGAACCAGGTTCACTCCGAAAAGCCCTGCTTGTCCGTTACCCCAGCACATCACATTATCGCTGAGTGTAATTCCGCAGGTGACGTCAGAGGCGCTGGCAATGGTTTTAAATTTCAGCGGCGCAGGATTTCCGATCGCCTGACAACTTTCGAATCGTTGTTCGTACGCAGGAATTGAGCCGGAAAATAATCCGCTGGCCTGACAGGTAACCACGACCCTGGCTGAACCGCAATCAGCTGCTGAAGTTCCGGATGCTTTTGAATAGTAACTGAAAGTTGCGCCGATGCTCACCGGATTTTTTGTATCCGGATCGAGGCAGCTTTGAACACAACTCGGAAATAAAGGCACAGCCCCCGTCCATACACCTGAGTTTTGACAAACACTTTTTATAGAACTGCCGCAAAGAGTTGGGTAAGTGGCCGACTCGGAAGTATATCCCGAAACAGAGTCTCCAACTTTTGAGCCCGTCGGAAGCGAAGCACCGGCCACGATCGGGTAAGAGCAAACATTCGTTCGCACCTGACAAGTCTGAAAAAAAGTTGCGGGAACTGCCGGCGCGAAAAGCCCGGAAGCAGACTGGCAAGTGCTCGTTACTTTCGCGGCATCACATTCAGCGAGAGTATCAGCAATTGCTTTTGTGTAATAGACAAAAGCACTTCCTGCTGCTGCAGGCATAGAAGTAGCCGGATGAACGCACTTTTGATCACACGTGGTATAAAGAGGAATACTTCCGCTCCAAGCACCGCCCACCTGACAGGTTCTTGTCACTTCCGCCCCGCAAAGCGCCGGGTATAACGCCGACTGCAGTGCAAATCCTTTCACGGTATCGGCAACTTTGAATCCGGTAGGTGTCGCGTAACCCGCGGCCGTCGTATACGCGCAAACCTGATCTTTCACTTTGCAGGTCAAGAAACGATTCGCAGCTATTGACGGCGTGAAAAGACCTGTTGAAGCCAGACAATACGAAGTCACTTTGGCCTGATCGCAAAGCGCCTGCGTATCAGCGGAATCAATTGTGAAATAAACGTATGGAAAATTTGAAGCGGAACTCACCGGTTGCCCGTTGTCGGGATGAAGGCAACTTTGAGCGCAGGCCGGATAAATCGGAAGTGATCCGTCAAATTGTCCGGTGCTCAAACAGGTGCGAGTGACCTTTGCTCCACAAAGCAGAGGCGAGGTCGCAGCACTCATAGCAAAACCGGTTATTTGTGCGCCGACAGTTAAAAAATTTGAACCTTGTTGGCAGGTTTTCGGATTGACCAATGCATCTTGCTGCTGCTGACTTGAAAGTTCGATTTTTTTAGTTTGAAAACTCGATGAGCCGCAATTTTGAAACGACAGCACAGCAATGAAAGAAGAAAGCAAAACCAGGAAAAATTGAATCCCGATTTTCTTTGAAAAAAGAAAATATCGCATGCGGTTTCCCCCACTTAGCTTCTCGGAAGGTAACGCTAAACACTAGACCTTTAGTCTTATATTAAAACACTTTTTTTGATGCATTCCCAAATTGTGTCAATTCAACACTTGATGAAATTAACGGGGCTGGCAGCCCGGATGATACTCCTGCGTAATGGGATTAAGTTTAAAGTCAGCGTCTCCTGCCATTGTATCTGACATGAAGTAATTACTCTGGTAGGAGTCTTCAACCAATCCAACTAAATCATTCTTTACGTCAAAGGCATTCCAGTTTGTGCACAGCACGGCGCTTGATTTTCTTAATGAAAAATTAACTGAACTATTTGGATTCGCCATATTAAACAGTTTTGACCAGGTCCCGTTTGGATCAGCACTTAAATCACCTTCTTCATTTAATTTTTTAATAGCTAATTGTTCGTCAGGTTTTGTTGATGTTAATTTTGAAACATCGCGATTCAAACTCATTAAGCGATTAGCCACACCTTGAGCAAATAAACTTTCACCGCCTTGACGAGTTAAGTACACAATTTTATCGCAACCGGCCGCCTTCAATAAAGCCGCCGGATGCAAATCAGACCAGCCCCCTGCTGAAATCAGTTTCTGATTGTTTGCAGTAAATCTTTTAAGCGGAGCCAGTCCCGGCTCCGCTGGCGATAAAGACAAAACTTGCTTCCAAGTTGCAGGGCCTAAAGCTAAAAAACGACGACTTTTTTCATCGGTTTTATCAAGCGCCGAATCTATTTTTTCAAGCACCGCCATATCACCCCAATAACCGAAGCGAATATCTTCAGGGTTACTTATCTTAAAGTTTTTACCAAATTGATGATCGAGTTGCTTATCATAGGCTTCAAAGGCCTGTTCTGTTTCATTGACGGCGTTGCCGACTAAAACTGAAGTCGATGGAAAGATGGCGATGGGTTGACCGATCATTTTTTCTTCAAGATGAATTTTTGGTTCATCATTAAAATAAGTCTGAAATATCTTTTGAAACGAAGCTCCACATAGAGGTTTCTTTTGCATTAGGCCGGCCCACGACACTCCTTTTGATTCGACGGTGCACTGTTTGAAAAACTCAGCCCATTCGTCCAGCACTTTTGAACTTGCGGAAGTGGCCGAGTAAAATGCCGCCAAGCGACCGAAGCTGACAGCCGCGTTTTCAAAACTCACTAAACCCGCCCGAAAAAATAAATTAGCGTCAGTCGATGAATCAAATTTGCCAAATAGGCGAACGGATTCAGAGAGCTCATCAACATAAAACTGACTGCGATCATCAGTTTTAGTTTTTAACGATAAAGTTAAAGGCTTCAAAGAATTCTCATCAAACAATCCAAGACTAATTCCTTGTTTTAAAACCCGTGATACAGCCGGATAATTCTTTTTAAGCATTTCAGCTTGCATTTCTTTAGTCATGCTTTCGGCTTGGGTCTGATTGTACTGCCCGTACAGGTTAAGGAAATCCTGCGAGAATTTTGTGTTTTTTAATTCTGAAAAAAAACCTAAGAAACTTTTTACTAATAAAGCCGCCCTTAGGTTTTTTTCTTCTGTACTTAGACCCACTTCTTGCAGAAGTGAATGTTGGGCCACAGAATTCAGCCAAAACATCGAAATACTCGCAGAGCTTCCGCCAGCCATCGCATTCGGTAAACCCAGCTGTTCTATTGTTTTGGCCATTCCACCCCAGTGAGCAGGTTCAAGCTCGCCATTACCCCGAATGGCTAAGCAATAGCCGACATCAGTGGGTTTTGAAGAGGCGGTGTTACGGTCAGCTACCGAATGCTGTTCGCCGGAAAAAATGAAATATCCGACCGTTAAAACGACAACAATTAGAAGGGCACTGAAAGTTTTTTTTTGATATGACATAACTTAAATTTAAACACATCTTTATGCAGGAAATATAGAAAAGACAGTTACAGACTTGACTAAGGTCGTGTCGGATCTAATTAACCAAAGGGCCCAATTGATCCGTTCGTGTTCCTTGCTGAGTTGATGTATCTCGCAGTTTTTGAATAAGATCAATCAGCTCTGTTTCGCCTGGGTTGACGTCCCCTGGTGATAGAAATAATCGCACAGACGGAGTTACAGCGGCACGATCAGAAATATCTTTTATAGATTCAGCCGTTAAACCTTTTTTTGGTATTAAGTAAAGAGTTTCATCTATCACGCTACCGATCGGTGTGTTGCTGAGTTGCGCTGCGGGTAAAACGGCAACTCCTCCATCGAATGGCATCGAGTTTAAACCGGATTGAATACCCACTTGATTGACAATGCCACACTTGGCCCCGATGCATTCAGCTGGTTTTGCTCCGTAAATAACCCCGATGATATTTGCTGTGGTTCTGGCCGCTTCGTTAAAAACAACCGCGTATCCATAAGTGTTTTCAAACAAAAAATTCGGATAGGTCGGAAAGTTACCTCGATTGTACCACCATGTCGGGCTTCCGCTAATATCGGCCGCCAAGACTAAAGAATTAAACGCCACACTGAATGGAATCCAATTTTCCAAATAAAGTTTAGGATATTTACTTTGAATCCCGCTGCTAGAAATACCTGTAACAGCATTTACATCGAGAGAAACAAAATAAAGTATTCGTCTTATTTTAATTTGCCCTTCGGAAATATCATATCGCGTAAGCAACGTTGAGTTGGCTCGCATGTAGGGCGAAAGGGCTACATCCCATGAATCTTTAATAGCCGAATACACGTCAACTCTGCAATTATTTGTGGATTGAGCAATTTTAACAAAATAGGTTGGACTAAGTATATTACTTGATGTTCCTGCCTGATTAAAGTTCAGTCGTGGATCACCACTATAGCCCGCGCGGGTAATGTCAAAATCCCAGGTGACCAATTGAATAACTCGGTCTGTGGTTTCACCACCGAAGGTCGGTGCCAGTAAAGCAGTTCCATCATTATCTCGAAGTTCTTTTATCGCTCCGCCCGAGCCGATTCGAAAATCGTATTGTTTCTGTGATTTGTACAAGAGTTTAACCCAGATATCGCCAGCTGAAGTAATTTCGCAATTATAATCCGACGGTATTAAATTAATGCTTACCGCTGAAGAGACTGTTCCCGCAGAGTTTGTCGCAGAAAGAATGTAGGTTTTTGAAGTTGTCGGTGAAACTAAAACCGAGGTTTGCCCCGTAACTGACCCCACACCTTGATCGATCGACAAACTTGTTGCACCACTCACCGACCAAGACAAAGTAGCACTTTGGCCCGTTACGATGCTTGACGAAGAAACAACAAAAGATGAAATCACCGGTAAATTAATAACGACACAAGATGAATACCTGGTAACATCAACTGCCGGTAATAGTACTCCTTGAGTTGCATCACAGACCGAGGTTTTTAAGGCGGCCGCGCACTGACTGGCAGATCCGCTCGCGCGTGTATAATACGAATATGAATTTGCAGAGCTGATCTGCGCGCTGGTATCAGGATTAAGACAACTTTGAGCGCAAGAATTGAAAAGCGGAGCTGTAGGTATCCAGGCTCCGCTGGCCTGGCACGTGCTCTGAATGCGCGTACATAGGTTTGGAAATACTTCAGATTGATTTTTAAAACCATTAACCAGAGACCCTGCTGAATTCCCTGTAGGCACGGCATAACCAGCCGCCGCACTATAGGCACATGTTTGACCCTGCACTAAACACGCATTGTAACGAACAGTCGGTACAGCCGGCGAAAACTTTCCTGTCGTGCCATCACACCTAGATACAAATGTAGCATTCGCACACTCAGTCAGTGACCCATTTATTAAAGTTGCATATGTATATGCACTACCCGCAGGTACCGCATTATGACTGTCTGGATGGCTACAAAATTGATTGCAGGCCTGAGATGGAATCGGCCCATCAAACTGTCCGCTTGCTAGACAGGTTCTGGTTACTGTCACACACAAATTAGGAAACACAGGCGAAGTCGCAGAAAACCCACTCACCGTTTCACCTACGGAAAAAACTTTTGCACCCATCGCACAACTAAAGGATTCTATGACACTCATTTTGCTCGACAGATCGTTCGATTCAAAGGATTTTGCACAATTTTGAAATAGAAATCCTGTTCCGACAGCCAACAGAAGAAAAGTTCTCAGGAAAAATAATTTTCTGTCTTTTCTATCCACCCTAAACTACTTCTCTTGCAAGGTTAGTGATTCACATAAGGCAAACTGTCGCCCAACTCTCCAGCTATATCGCCGAGATTGTTGGCGGTATTTCCGTTCAAGAGTGCTGCGTTCAATCCACTACCCCAACACTTTATTCGTTTATTAGTCATAATTGCACAGCCCGTGTAGAAACCCAGACTCATCGAGCTGCCAACTACGCTGGTACCGAAGTTAACGTTGGTTAATCCTTGAATGTCGTTGTTGCTACGTCCGATCGTCGCTGTCGAACCCACGAGTAATTGTCCACTGGTATTTAAGCCCCAGCAGCGAACTCCACCCGAAGCATTCATCGCGCAAGTCATTTGGTTATTTGCGTAAATCGAGGTCGGAGTAAAACTTGTGAATGGTATCGCTATTAAGTTGTCACCCATATCATTCAGTACGTCGCCCCGCGTGTTCGACGTCGAATTAATCCCGAGCTGGCCTTTATTGTTTCGTCCCCAACATTTTGCCGTTCCGTTATCTAAGATTGCGCACGAGTGGCTGTAGCCCATTCCAATATCAACCGCGGTTCGACCGGTTCCTAAATTCACTGCTGCAAGCGCGGCCATTTCGCCGGCACCATCGCCCAACGTATTTGTATTTTCGTAACCGAGCTGGCCGTATCTGCTAGCTCCGAAACACTTCACAGTGGCATTATTGAGGAGCGCACAGGTGAAATCCAGACCGCCACTTAATTTGGTTGCGTAGAGACCCGAGCCTAAGTTGATTGCTAACAATGAATCCCCCATTTGAGCCGAGGTCGTTCCGCGATTTGTGATGTCGCCCTGACCGAGTTGTCCGGTTGAATTTCGACCAAAACATTTCGAAACATTATTGTCTAGAATTACGCAGGTCACATAGCCGAAAGCAAAAAGCTTGCTCACCGTGCGCCCGACGCCGACGTTAACTGCGGGTAAGCTATCGCCCATTTGGTTCGCCGCAGAACCATAGCTGGTGGTGTTGCCAGTTCCGAGTTGTCCGTAGGTATTTTGCCCCCAGCATTTAACAGTGGCGTTATCTAATAATGCGCAGCTATGAGCAATTCCGGCCGAAATAGAAGTGGCGGTACGACCGGTTCCTAAATTGACGAAAGGTAATTTTCCACCAAAATCGGCTGACGTTGTTCCAAGATTTGCTGTTGATCCATTACCCAACTGGCCAGTTGAACCCAAGCCCCAGCATTTGACCGAGCCATCATTGTAGCGAACACATGAGTGATAAGAACCATTTGCAATTTGCACGGGTTCAATGTGAGTCACCGCTGCATTAGAGGTGTTTGAAATGCTGTCTGTAACTCGGGCAGTACCCGTTCCCGCCGTTGACGGAGCCGTGTATAATCCTGTCGATGAATTGATTGTACCAGTTCCGGCAAATACCGAATAAGTGTACGGACTCGTACCCAGTACCGATGTAAATGTAATTGTTGAAAAGACCGGAAGTTTTAATGTTGATGGAGTAATTGATAATTGACTGACAACAGTCACCGTGGCCTCAACGATATTTCCGATCGTGTCAGCAACGTGAACCGTGTCGGTTCCAGCCACAACTCCTGCGGTATATAAACCGGTTGATGAGTTGATAGTTCCGGTTCCGGTGTAGATCGAAAAAGTACGCGCGCCCACTCCACCACTTGCGGTGAAGGTTTGAGTTCCGCTGGCAGAAATTGTTAAACTCAAAGGTGATAACGTCAGGGCATTGTAAACTGTAACCGTTGTATCTGCAGTGGCAGCTACAGAGTCTGTCGTACGAATCGTTACCGAACCTGTTGTGGCCGCAGCGGTGAACACACCGGTTGCTGGATCTATAGTTCCAAGACCGCTAACAATCGCAAAAGTATATGGACTTACTCCGCCTGCCGGAGTTATTGCTAAATCTGAATTCACGACCACATAAGCTGAAACCGGTGAAACCGTTAATGGACCGTTCACAGTCAGTGCGGCATCGCTGGTATTTCCTAAAGAGTCAGTCACTCTCACCGAGACTGATCCTGCAGAAACTCCGGTGTAAAGGCCGGTTGAAGAATTGATAGATCCCGGACCACTCACGATTGAATAAGCGTAGGTTGAAACTCCACCTGAAGCCGTGAATGACTGTGTGCCTGTTGAAGCGATAGTTGCTGTCGATGGAGATATTGCTAAAGCTGCATTAACTGTGACCGTGGCGTTCGCAGTTGCTCCCAACGAATCGGTTACGCGTACGGTGGCTGACCCTGAGGTTGCTCCGGCTGTGTAAACTCCGGTCGATGAAACAATAGATCCGCCGCCGCTGAACACTGAAAACGTAAATGGTCCGGTGCCGCCGGTGGCAGAAAATGACTGCGTATTTGTAACTGCTAACGTAACACTTGACGGAGTAATTCCGAGAGTGGTGGTAATGGTCACCGCTGAACTTGCGGTATTTCCTAAACTATCCATCACCTGAATCGTGGCTGAACCGTTACTTGCGGGAGCGGTATAAGCGCCAGTGCTTGAATTGATTGAGCCACCACCGCTGGCTATTGAATATGTATAAGGTGAAACTCCTGCAGAACCGGTAAATGTATTTGTTGAGCTGATTAGAACTATTTGCGAACTTGGCGATATCGCAAGTGCCGCGTTGATCGTCACGGTTGCGTTGGCCGTGGCTCCTAGAGAATCAGTAACCCGAACTGTGGCCGAGCCCGAAGTGGCCGGTGCAGTATACAACCCGCTTGAAGAATTAATTGTACCGCCGCCGCTGAGAATTGAAAACGTAAACGGACTGGTTCCGCCGGTGGCTGCAAAAGTGCGAGTGTTATTTACTGCCAAGGTCACCGATGAAGGCGAAATACCTAAAGTGGTGGTGATTGTAACTGCCGCAGTTGCGGTGTTTCCCAAACTGTCTGTCACTTGAATTGTTGCTGAACCATTACTTGCGGGCGCCGTATAAGCTCCGGTCGACGAGTTGATACTGCCACCGCCGCTAGGTATTGAATAAGTATAAGGTGATACTCCGCCCGAGCCGGTAAAAGTATTTACTGAACTTATTAGAACTGTTTGGGTGGTTGGTGAGATACTTAAAGCCGCATTGATTGTGACCGTAGAATTTGAAACGTTACCAAGTGAATCCGTAACTCGAACCGTTGCAGAACCTGCAGAACTCGGAGCCGTGTAAACTCCGGTCGATGAAACAATTGATCCACCACCGCTCGGAATCGAGTACGTATAAGGCGAAACTCCGCCGCTTGCGGAAAACGTAAACACATTATTTACAGCTAAAGTTTTTGATGCCGGCGAAATAGCCAGTGCCGCATTGATAGTTACTGTTGCATTAGCCGTCGCGCCGAGATTATCGGTGACCCTGACTGTTGCCGTTCCCGAGGTAGCCGGTGCCGTGTAAACACCGGTGGCAGCAACAACCGACCCGCCGCCGCTGAAAACTGAAAATGTATAAGGAGACGAACCGCCTAGGGCGGTAAATGTTGTCGAATTATTAACAGCTAAGGTGGTGCTGGCCGGAGAAATTCCTAAACCCAGAGTAATCGTAACTGTTGAACTCGAAATATTTCCAAGACTATCTGTCACTCGAACAACCGCTGAACCGGCTGAACTCGGTGCAGTATAAACTCCGGTGCCAGCTACTATTGTTCCGGTTCCGCTGAAAACGGAATAAGTATATGGCAGTACGCCATTGCTTGCTGAAAAATTCAGTGTTCCATTAATGGTCATCGTTTGCGAACTTGGCGAAATCACTAGCGCCGGGTTAATTGTAACTGTGCTATTTGCTACGGCGCCAAGAGAATCCGTAACCCGTACAACAGCCGAGCCCGACGAGGCCGGTGCCGTGTAAACTCCGGTGCCAGCTACTATTGTTCCGGTTCCGCTGAAAACTGAATAAGTAAATGGCCCTGTTCCGCCGACGGCGGTGAATGTGGTTGAATTGTTAACAGCTAGTGTTTTTGTAGACGGCGACAAACTTAGAGTTGTCGTGATAGTTATCGAAGCACTTGATACATTACCCAAGCTATCTGTTACCCGAACCACGGCTGAGCCATTGCTCGCTGGCGCTAGATAAGATCCCGTAGATGCGTTGATTGTTCCGGTTCCACTGAAGACACTAAAGGTGTAAGGCGTAACTCCGCCCGACGCTGAAAAGGTAATCGTTGAATTAATGAGAGTTGTCTGCGACGTAGGAGAAATCGCTAAAGCAGGATTGATTGTAACAATCGACGTATCCGTAGCGCCTAAAGAATCAGTGACCCGAATTGTTGCCGTGCCTGATGTTGCCGGTGCGGTGTAAACACCGGTGGCGGCATTAATACTTCCGCCACCGCTGGCAATCGAATAAGTATACGGAGTTGTACCACCTGAGGCCACCAACGTCGTTGAATTATTTACGGCGATCGTCACGTTTTGCGGAGACAAAACCAAAGTTGTTGTGACGGTGATCGTTGCGTTTGAAAAATTACCAAGAGAATCTGTTACGCGAACCACATCCGTGCCATTGGCAGCGGGAGCTGTGTAAACACCGGTGTTGATGTCGATGCTGCCGGTTCCAGAAATGAAAGAATAAGTGTATGGAGAGACACCGCCGGATTGTGAAAAAGAAATTGTCGAGTTGATCAAAGTTGTTTGTGAAGCCGGCGAGATAGCCAATGCCGGATTGATCGTTACCGATGAAACATCAGTAGCACCTAAAGAATCAGTCACTCTTATAGTCGCAGAACCGGAGGCCGCAGGAGCCGTATACACACCTGTTGAAGCATTGATGCTTCCGGTGCCGCTGGCAACTGCATAAGTAAACGGCGGTGTTCCACCGACGCCGGTAAAGGTCGTCGTGTTATTAACAGCCAGCGTGACGGAGGCCGGAGACAACACGAGTGCCGTCGTCACCGTGACAGTTGCATTAGCCGTATTTCCTACGGCGTCAGTGACCCTTACTCCGGCTGAACCATTAGCGGCAGGTGCTGTAAAAATTCCGGTGTTGGCATCGATGCTTCCAGTACCGGAAATAATCGAAAAGGTAAAAGGCGAAACCCCGCCCGCTTGCGAAAACGTAATCGACGAATTGATCAGAGTTGTCTGCGTCGTCGGAGAAATCGTCAGCGCATTATTTATTGTAACTGTGGCATCAGCCGTAGCCCCCAAAGAATCGGTTACCCGAACAATCGCCGTTCCGAAAGAAACCGGGGCTGTATAGACCCCTGACGAAGAATTAATGGTTCCGGTTCCGCTGAGAATAGAAAACGTATAAGGACCCACGCCACCTGCTGCTGAAAACGTATTAGTATTATTAACAGCCAAGGTGTAAGAAATCGGAGATATTCCCAAGGCGCCGTAAATGGCCACACTGGCATCCGAAAAATTTCCTAAAGCATCGGTTACTCTCACTGTCGCACTGCCCGGAGCCGCCGGCGCAGTATAAACTCCGGTCGTGGCGTCAACACTTCCGGTGCCGGTGGCAACTGAATAGGTCAGCGGAGAAACACCACCTGTGGCCGTAAAAGCTTGTGTTTCGTTCAGACCCAAACTTTTATTGCTTGGTGAAATTTGCAGGGCCGCATTGATCGTGACCACGGCATCAGCATACTGACCGAGAGCATCCGTCACCCGAACAGTTGCAAAACCGGCCACACCGGGAGCGGTATAATTGCCGGTCGTTGAAAGTATCGAACCCGATCCACTGAAAATAGAATAACTATAAGAGCCACTTCCGCCGGTGGCAGAAAAAGTTTTAATGTTATTAACCGCTAAAGTATAGGAAGCCGGACTGATTACAACTGCGCTTGGTGCCGGAGGAACAAATGTTGAAGGTGCAAATCCTTCATTTTTTCCACTGCATGAAAAAAATAAAAAGCTGCCTGCTAGTAGTAAACGTGAGAAAAATTTTGAACTAACTAACATATCGAACTCCGTCTCAATTTTAACCAATTGAATTCTCTGTAGAACTTATCGACAAAATTCGGGTTTTGGTTGAGCGT
>JAYVIY010000239.1:0-3804 GCA_043769795.1 Pseudobdellovibrio sp.
ACCTTTGCAAAGAAGATATTAGTTTTGCGATCGAGCACCGAGCGGCCCGAGGGCGTAAGCTCTGGGTTCTCTCAACTTGTAGGCACAGACACTCTCGAAATTATAAATGCGGCGAGCGCCCTGATTGCGCGAAGTTCGCACTGGGATGGTGCCATACCAGTAAACCCTTACGGTGATGGTTTGGATTCAGAGCGAATCATTAATTTACTCAGCTAGTTGAAGTTTCGAAGACATTTGCGAAACTTACTTCATGAACAAAAGACTTCCCCAATTACCGACCGCCATGATTTTTCCGCTAGCCTTTATGTATTGCAGCGATTGAATATCAAATTGTTCGTAATTATGTTCTCGTACCCACGTCTTTGAATTTTGGCTCGAAAATATTTCTCCATTTTCTCCCGCAACGTAAATCTTACCGGACCCATCAGATACGAACGCAAATAAGTCGGCCTTAGTCTCTAACTGTTGAGAGCTCCAGGTTTGGCCTTTGTCTTTCGAAATCACGACTATGCCTTCATTACCTACGCCCCAGATTTCATTTTCATTTCGTAAAAAAAGTTTATTGATTTTGCGTTTCGCAGTAAACAACTTCTTCCAAGATAAGTCGTCGACGCTGCTCACATAGATTGCGCCTTTGTCATCACTGATCACCGCTGTCTTATTCTGAGTGACAACGACCGAACTCAAATGAGCTTCTTCACCTAATTTGACTTGGCGCCAGGAATGTCCTGCATCCTTTGTTGAAAGTACGACTCCTTTATCACCGACAACATAGCCCGATTTTTCGTCTATAAAAAAGGTGGCATTCAGGTTTTGATTCGAGGGGTTCTTTAGGCTCGTCCAGGTCTTACCGGCGTCTTTACTTCGTAAGAGATTGCCATACATTCCAACGGCAAAGTAGAGCTTTTCGCTCGGCAGAGCCAATGCACGAATCTGGGTGTGCACGCCTAAGTACTTCTCGCTCCAACTCTTACCAGAGTCCGTTGACCGCAACAGGATCCCATCATCACCAACGACCAAAACTTCATTCGCCTCTGTTTGTTTGCTGTCAAGCCAGCGATTCCAAAAGAGGTTTTTCTGGCGTTCAAAAATCGGCTTAGCCTCAGGCCGTCTCTGTAAGGCAAAAAATTTGCCGGCTCCTGTTGTATTTTGATTTACTCTTAAATCGACAAAGTTTCCGAATGTATTAATCTCGCTTCTTTCAAACTTCCAGCTTCGATTCTGATAATTAAAACTTTCAAGACCCCCGTCACTCATAAGGCCTGGCCAAACTTCAGTAAGGCCAGCTCCATCCAAGTACTCCCACTGTAAGCGGGCTTTAAACTTAGCATCGTGAGGTTCAGGTATAACTTCAATATAACGTTTGACGAATTGATTGTCTTTTTCTGAAAAACCTTCTGGAGTACTCGAGGGAAAAGCCCGCACCGTGATGCTCTTCAAATTTTGAAATTCGCTGAAATTCATTTTAGCAATTGTTTTACCGCTGGCATCCACGAAGTCATACATTTTATTCAATGTCGTTATTTTTAGCTTTACTTCATTGTTAAGACCACCCTCATCAGGGCTAAGAAAAGTTTTCTTTAAAAAATTTCTGCGGGCCGAAATGAAATGCTTGAGTGCGTCGATTTGCTGGTAAAATTCACTGAAAGTGCCCCAGCGAATAGGTTCAACTTTAACCAAGGGTGAAAGATCCCGAACCCAACTGTCAATTTTCGGAAATAAAACCTCTTCGTTAAAAACTTTTTCTAAAACGCCGGCCAAGTGCTGCTTGAATTCTTTGACTAAGCGGGGGTCATTCATGATTCTGGTTTTTAATACGTTCTCGGGGCCTGCTAAAATAGGGTACGAATAAGAATAAAGATCATTTAAAATAGCTGAAGGATAAGGTTCGAGCGGATTTCCGTCACGCCCCATCGAAATATCGTAGTCCCAAGGTATAATCGACCACTTCTGATGAGTTTTGTTCGGTTCAAAAAGTAAGAAATAGTTTTTAACGTAAGAGTCGCCTTGCATGGTTATCGCGTTTAGAGCAAACCAATCATAAATCGTTTTTGTATCGAAATTTTCATGGAGCACATCCGCAAATTCGGCATCGGAAGCGCTTCCTAGTTGTTCGATTAATTTTTGCAAATCACTATAGTTAGCTTCATCACCAGTGACTAAAGCATATGTATTCGAGAGATCCGCTCTTGAAAGCGGTTTCATGTTAGCGGATGTTTCAACGTCTTTAGCTTCAAAAACTGTGGCCTGAGGCTTATTTACTGTCTTTAAAAAATTTTTGCTAATTCTTTGCATTAGTAGATAAACACCGCTACTCACTCCATTGAGAATGACATTGACGTGACCATGTTCTTTCGGCCCCAAACCCTTCATCATATCAAACATGTGCCAAACTAATTTTTCACGCAAGTAGGACTTATCTGTATAAAGCGGATTCAGATTCAGCTCGGTGTTGCTATGATAAATCGGCGGCAAATTAGAATCTGTTACGAATCGAGTTTTAAAAGCTCTTTTTGGATACAGCAAAGAGGTATTACCCTTGCGGCCAATTTTGAACTCGTCGTAGGTTTTTCCACCTACGCTAAGTTTGGCATTAAATTCATCTTTGCTGAACACATCCATTTTATTAAATGTTGAGAGGTCCGCACTTTCAATCTTAAATTCAAAAGTTGGTATCTCAGCTTTGGCTTGTAGCCCAATTGCCAATGCCAGTAAAATAACGAAATTTTTAAAGAATTTTTCTAATCGAATCACTAAAATTGTCCGCCGATAACCAGTAATAGCTGATCAGGCTCGGCCAGCTCGTCAGTTCCCTGTATTCGAGATCCATGATAGACAAAAAGCTTTGCCGAAAGATTACTGCTAACCTGCCACGCCAAGCGTAGGCCGCTGCGAACCTCTTGAAGGTTAGTACCGAATTCGATATCGCCGCTTCGGCTGAATCTTAACTCGGCGTACGGAGATAGCATCAGTCGGTTTAAAAGAGGATAGTTTAGCAGAAGCTTACCCCAGATCGTCGAATATAGCCCTCGGTTATCTAAGCGCGGAAGCCAAAAAGACTCACCGTAAACATCACTGGTTAATGTCCAGTCTGATGCAAATTTTGCGAAGAAAAATTCATTATAATAGGTAGCCCCTAATCTGAAGTCGCCTTCGGTTTCTTTGCGGATATTCGGGCCATCATTACTTCGAATGAGGTATCGATATTCTGCTCTTAGCCCAAGACTAGGCAGCAACGAATACTTGAGCCCCACAAGTGGCGCAACGTAACGATCGGCATACGAAAAAAAAATTTCTTCGTTCCAGTCACGGGTGAATGCAAACCCGCCGTAGGCCTTAAAGTTTTCACTTAAAGCTTTTAGTGCAAGCAAGCTGAGGCTCGTTACTTTATGCCCTGATTTCGGAAGCAAAAGATTTTCGTTATAAAATTCGTATTGCAAACTTCGATCAATGGGCGCCTCAAGGCTTTCATATCCACTGATAATTTGCCCTTCGGATTGCGCAACGGCGGTAGTCGCACAAAGAAAAATACTCAAATAAAATGTGACTGACCTAAAGCATTTGCTTAACATAAGAACCTGACCTTTTGTTTGGTCATTTCATACCTCGATTTGAAGCGCTGGTCTAGCTTGGCCAATTTAGTTTTTCAAAGCATAAAAGTTCTACAAAACCACAAACAAAACTTTTATTTTTTGACCAAAAATTAGACGGAATTCTTCAACTTTTTAATTTTTTCTAATCCTTTAAGTCTATCGAAGAACTGACCGAAAACTGGATCAGACGAAGGTCTGTACTTAAAGGAAG
>JAYVIY010000240.1:0-3789 GCA_043769795.1 Pseudobdellovibrio sp.
GGACTCAAAAGTTTTTTACCATCGGTTTAAGATCTGGAGATGTTTATTCAGATAACCCGGAAAGCCCGCTAAGACGTATAGGTTTAGAGCTACGAGACATCACCTACAACATGGACACGCTAAAAGCCATCACAAAGAATATTTCTGAACAAATTCAAAAAAGATCATGGGAAAAAAAAGCCACCGACGAAAACGACCCCAAAAATAAAGTATTCAGAATCGAGTACAACCAAGAAAAGGATTTGGCGCTTTTGTCTAATTATATTCATCCGGAGGCAGCGCTAAGACTCTATGGCACCGATAAAAATGTAATTTTGCCTTTACGGCAGTTTGAAAAGGAAACTTTTTTCGATTACAAGACGGCAACTTATAAAAAGTTGACACCGGAACAATCGCTTCAGGTTAAAGCCGCAAGAACCAGATTTATTAGCGAATTGAAAAATCTTGAAAAAGAATATTTTCACTACAAAGAAACCGAAGATTCTTATGACTTTGGTGCTTTTAAAGCAGCTATTAGATGGAACTTAACCGAGTGGGCCAAACAAGTTCGCTTATCAAAAGTGTTCAGCCCGTTTTAATGAAATCAAACTTCTTGTTAGAACGCCCTTTAAAACTCTCTGGTTTCGGGCCGGAGCAGTATTAATTTCGCCTCTAGTATGCTTTATCCGAACCAAGCCGTTCAAAGTTGGATCATAGTTAATATATTTATCTCCGCTATTGAAGCATTGCTTTTTTCAGATCCGGTGAAATATCAAATCTGTGTCTCATTTTGATCTGGGTTAGAGTTGCGAAATCAGCGGAGGTTAATTCATATAGTTCAGTATTATCAATGGGCTGCCGATAGGAACTTGATATGCCTAAAAAAATATTTTTTTTATTAGTTCTATTTACTTCCTGTTTTTCATTGAGTGCTCAAAATTGCAATCCGGTCGGGCAATTTTCATTTATGGGTGAACTTAAATCAAACTCTGTTCAGTTTTTTCCTTGGGTTACACCACCAACGTTTCCAAATGCGCAAATTAATACTCTTAATTGTTCTGAAAAAAATCAGTTGCTAAGCAAAGACAAATATCAGTTGATTCAAAAATTGATATTTTCAGCCGAACCCGCATTGGTCGTTATGCAAAAAAACGAAGACCTGAACCTGCCCGGTGGATCAAGATGTGTTTTGGATGTAGTATCTGCCGAACTCATCTTTGCAAGCAGCTGGCAGGTGAAACCAGACCCATGTGAAAAAAATGGTTTAATATTGGTCTTGTTTGGCAATGATAAAAATGCTTTGTATTTACCCAAAGATCAAATAAAAATCCTCTCATACAGAGAACCTGCTTCAACGAAGAAAATATTAAAAAAGGCAGATAAATGAGATTTCTTCAGAAACTCTCATTCCTTCTGGCTCTAACTTTTTTTTCAAACTTAAATGCTCAAATACTTTCAGACTCTTTCTTTGATTCAAAACCTGAACCGGTTAATTGTGAAAACTGGAACAAGCAAGAGTGGGATAAATATATCAATGAGAGTCTACTTGTTGACGGAGCAAGGCCGAATGCCATTTTATCGAAATTGAAATCTGTAACTGATACCTGTAAAGTGAGTTTTGAAAAGAATAATATTGGGCTTTGCACTAAAAGAATTGAAGGCTACTATAAGCAGGTTATCTCACAGGGCGGAGGTATGTATTCTGCTATCATGTCTGACAAAGACTACCTAGCTTCAATTCCAAAAGAAGCGTCAGAACTGCCGTTAGAATTGCAAAACCTTCCCAAAGGACTTCCGAAAGATTGGCGAGATTTGGCAAAAAAAAATGGTTGGAAATATGCCCTTTTTCATTCCGGCACCGGAAATTCAGCACGCTTAGTGATTCATGTTCCAGGAAAAGATTACGATAAATTGTTAGTCTATTACGCGTTTGATTCTAGAAATTCAGACCCTTCAAATTATGACGGTGTTCAGATGCAAGCTATACAAAAAACGAAAGATTCAACACTACCTCCAAAGTACTATTTCAATTCATTTGGATTCAATGGCCATGGTGCTACACCCCAAGCTAAGCTTTTTGGTGGCCGATGCGTAACATGTCATTCTAGCGGACCGAGAGCCATCGTTCCACAAAAAAATCCTGATTTTAAGACAGAACTTGGCGGAGTTAGTAGTTTAGAAGAATTTAATAATTTAATTGTACAGAAGAAGCCACCCGATTTAAGCCCCTATTATGATTTAAAAAATTTTCCAACTCATCTCAAGGTAGGAAGTTACTGTTATCAATGTCACAATGGCACGGATCGCAGTTCGTTGGCACTTTCGGTTAGCAGGTCTGGCGAGCTCTATACCGGCGAGTTTCATCGAAAAGTTGTTACCGAGGAAACGATGCCAAGAGAATTGTACGAAACAGTTGACAAAAACGATCGCAAAAAAATGGTGCGCGGTCTCGAAACTGAATTCATAACTGAGTTAAGGAAATGGATGACTGAAACCAAATGCCAAGGCAGCAGTACCGCCCCGGTTCCCGCGACAGCTTCTCCTGGTTCTGGGGTGAAGTGATTGTTTTTTTGTTTGGGCTTCTCGACTAACGCTCGGTCCAGTCAACTTATTTATCATTTTAGCCGACACACTTATAATGAAATCAGCATCCAAACACCCAAGCGAAAAACAAAGGTTAGAATCCCTTGAGGCACTGAACATATTAGACTCATTGCCTGAATCGGATTTTGACCAAATTACTCAGCTTGCTTCAGAAATTTGTGGAACTCCAATTGCATTAATCTCACTCGTTGATAAGGACCGGCAGTGGTTTAAATCGAAAGTTGGATTAAATGCAGAGCAAACTCACCGTGATCTAGCATTCTGCGCGCACGCCATTTTACAGGAAGAAGTCTTTGTAATTGAAAACTCAAGTCAGGATGAACGATTTGCTGATAACCCTTTAGCTACCGGCGCACCACATGTACAATTTTATGCAGGTGCCCCATTACTTTCGCCAAATGGTCAGCCCATCGGTACTGTTTGTGTTCTTGATTCGAAACCTCGTAGTCTGACACCGAGTCAGATTTCATCACTCAAGTCTCTGTCGAATCAAGTCACTCGTCTTTTAGAGTTGCGAACTAAAATTAAATCACTTGAAGAATCTGAAATAGCACTCAGAACTCGCAATATTGCATTCGAAACCATCTCTGAAGGAGTCACTATCCAGGATGCCAAAGGCAAGCTATTAGAGGTCAATTCGTCGGCGCTTCGCATTCTCGATGTCACTCGCGAAAAAATATTTGAAACCATGGCTAATAGGCCCAACTGGAATGCGATCACCGAAGACGGCATTCCGCTGGACACTCATGAACATCCAGCTGAAGTTGTGCTACGTACGGGCCGTTCAGCCAATAAAAAAGTCGTTGGTGTCACCAACCTAGCCGGTGTTCATAGTTGGCTCCATGTTTCTGCTGAGCCAATATTCAAAAGCAATTCGCATGATCTATTGGGAGTCGTTGTTAGCTTTTCAGATATAACCCCCCAGATCGAAGACAAAAAAAGAATTGAGAAAGATCAACTTGAACTTCGCTTTATATTGGATTCTATTCCGCACATGATCGGATTCTGGAGTTCTGAATTGCTTAATATAAATTCAAATCGGATTTACTCGAAGTATTTTGACAAAAATCCAGATGAGATTAGCGGAAAGCATATCAGGGAGCTTCTCGGAGAAGAGATTTTTAATAAAAACAAGCCTTATTTACAACGGGTGTTAGAAGGCAAGATCGTCAATTTTGAGCGATCCTTACCCCACGCTGATGGTAC
>JAYVIY010000241.1:0-3757 GCA_043769795.1 Pseudobdellovibrio sp.
GAGAGTAACGCGCCCTCGGTGGATTTGTCGTCATCGTGAATGTCATCGAGGCGTTCGACATAGGCTTCAAAAATGTCGCTGTCAGGCTTAAAAGAATTCAGTTTCACGCGGTAATAACCGCGCACCACAATAAAGTAGCCGGTCTCGTGCGTACCTTTGACCGATTCAACCTTCGACATAGTTCCGATTTCGTAAAGGTCATCCGCTGTTTCTATGTTTTTTTCAGGATTTTTCTGCGCCACGGTAACGATCCAGTCGTTTTTCTCCTTAGAAGAGTCAACGGCTCGTATACTACGGTCGCGGCCGACTTTTAAAGCCTGGGTAACGCCCGGAAAAATCACAGTATTTTTAAGAGGAAGAACAGGAAACGAACCAGCTGGTATGTGCATAAATGACTCTTTTCTATGATGACGCAAACTTATTCATCACAAATTAAATCTGTGTTCTATTTTGTAACTGTCAAGGTGACAATATGACGAGTCCTATGAAGTTTTAACAAAGACAACTCTCAATGAGAATTTAAGTCCTTGCTTGGTTTTGGCAAGGCGTATATAGAAATCAGAATGAAAAAACTATTGAAATTGACAGTTCTGATTTTGTTTATAAGCTTGAGCTCATGCACAAAAAACAACGCGGAACTGGGCTCAAAAGAAAATCCAATTAAATTTTATTTAGTTCCGGCTCAGGATTTACTGACTTTGTCAGAAAATGGAAAAATTCTAGAAAAATATCTCAACGACGATTTAAAGCTTTCGGTAAAAGTAGAGCTGCCGGCCAGCTTTATTGCGGTGGTTGAAGCCTTCGGTTCAAAAAAGGCCGACGTGGCCATTTTAAATACTTTCGGATACGTTCTGGCCCATGAAAAATACGGAGTCGAAGCTAAACTTAAATTAGTCAACCGCGGGCGTGATGAGTACAACGGCCAAATTATAGCACACGTCGACGGACCAAAAACAATTAAAGAAATCAACGGCAAGAAATTTGCGTTTGTCGATCCGGCATCTACTTCGGGTTATTTACTTCCGCAGCGACTTTTCAAGCAAGAAAATATTAAAGTAAAAGAAAGCATATTTTCAGGTCGCCACGATGGTGTGGTGCTCGCCGTTTATCAGAAAAAAGTAGATGCCGGAGCTACTTTTTATACTCCTGCAGATGATGACGGAACACCGAAGGATGCAAGATGGCTTTTAAGAACCCAATATCCGGATGTTTTTGATAAAGTTAAAATTCTACAACTGACCGGCCCGATTCCGAACGACCCTTTGATTTTTAGAAAAGAAATGCCCGACGAGCTTAAAACTAAAATTGTCGATTCAATGAAAAAATACATAAAAACTGAAGAAGGCGCTAAGGTACTTTATAATTTGTATCACATTACCGATTTTAAAGTGGCCGAAGATAAGGACTATGACGTGATTCGCGGTTATCTGAAAGATCTGGGAAAATCAGCTCAGGATTTTATAAAATAAAAACTGGTCCCTTTAATCGTTGATAGTTTAGAAAATCAGTTTTTTTAAACTAGCGTCTCTTGTTGAAATTTCTTAAATTGAGTTTTGTCTTTCGTTACTGACTTCTGATTTGCGTACGCAAATCAGAAGTACCATCCGAAAATCGGACCATTTCTAAAAGAAATTCTTTTGAGGATGGAGTACAATAGACTATTTCAAGAACTGCGCCGTATTTGTTAGGATTGCACGTGTGATTCTTGATATTTAAAAGGATCAGTACACAATTAAAGGGGCCAGTTTATATAAAATAAGTTTTAAGTTCTTTGAACCCGGTTGCGGGGTCGTGCTCGCGTTTGAATTCTTGATCTTCAATGCTGAGAAGAACCAATTCGCAGGTTGTGTAGATAATATTACCCGGCATCAAATGACCGCCAACCACCACTCCCGCTTCATCAGCCACGGCAATGTGGATATGGCTTGCTTCCTTTGATATAGTTCCGGTTGCAGAAACAATTTCAAACTTCGCGGTCTTCTCAAAAAAAGTACTTGAACCGGCTAAGCGTAGGTTTGCAATACTAAGGCTGCCAACAGCTGAAAGAATACAGCCCGCAGCAATATTATTCTTAACACAAAAATTCTGAATTTCAGTTTTTAAATCCTGCTCGGGGGTCAGTCTTAGGCTATAGACTTTATTCATAGTTTAGTACGAACGCAAAAGCGCTTTAACGAGACCCTTTATTTCAACCTGTGCGGGGTGATACCACATTGAAGTGAGTCGGGCGTTTGCAGGCCGTAGCTCAATGAGCTTTCCCTCTTGAGGCGCCTGTGGATTTACCTTTTGATAAAATCGCTTTACGGTGGCTTCCTGATCAACGCTGGCAACAATCAAATCTCCGTCGCGAACGCTTTTCTGTGATTGAATAACTAGCGTATCTCCATCGAAGATGCCTTCTTCAATCATCGAATCGCCTTCAACTTTTAAAGCGAAAAGATCTTTAATACTTTTAACAAGGTTACGAGGTATTTCGATAAATTCATTATCAGAAACTCTTTCGATCGGCTGACCGGCGGCCACTCGCCCAAGAAAAGGTATAGGCAGAACCTTCGAATGGTCTTCAAATGCAGAGTTTCTTAAGGAAGACTGATTTGGATAGGAGCCATGAGAAGGTTCTGCCGGGACCTGTAATCTTTCAACTAAATCTTTTTGAAATGCACCGGCAGAATGAAGCAACTGAATTGCACGTTTCTGATTCTGCTGAATACTGACATAACCTTTTTGCGTGAGTTGCTTTAAATAATTCTGAACCGAATTAAACGAGGCAAAACCGAAATGATCACAGATCTCCTGATACGAAGGTGATATTCCTTTTTCTAAGAGCTCGGTTTCAATGAATTGAAGAACCGATTTTTCTTTTGCGCTTAATGAGGGGAGGGGCAGATTATTTTTTCTCATACACATAAATTACAGTGTAATTTATGTGTAAGTCAATAACTTAGTTAGGTTTAATTGTGTTTATTTTATTTTCAGATTTTTGCCGACATTAAAGGTGGGTTCAAATTCGATTTTTTCCGCATTAGTGGTGTTTTCAGACGAAGCTACAACACGGTCATGAGAGTTGGAAGAGCAGTTTTGAAAGACGAGTAACATGAACGGATTTGCAATTAAAAGAATAGCCAACATAAAGCTGCTTTTTATACTTACCATGGAAAGCCCTCCTGACCTTAGGTCTAGACTTCTTTTCGGAGAACTGCCAAAAAACATGAGGACTTTTTTAAAGACTTATGGTCAACTTCCCAAAATGCGTCAGATATTGTGTCTTTTTTTATTTTTCAACTGCTCTTTAACAATGGCAGCAGCAGAAGTGCCTCTCACTTTGAAACAGACCTGTATAAAGGCTTTGCAGGCCTACAAGAGCTTCTACAAAGAAAACATGCTCGACAGCATCTGCGAACGCACAACTCAACTTGAAGGCTGCCAGAGCACCGATCAGGCACCTATATTTCACTCTGATTTCAATAGTCAAAGACCTGAAGCCAAAAAAATTCTAGTTATCAGCCTCATTCATGGCGATGAAAAACAAGCCGGCGAACTAGCCCGCTTCTGGCTTGAAAGACTCAGTCAGCTTGAAGCCAGAAACAGCTGGAGAATAATTCCAGTAGCCAACCCCGACGGTGTGAAAAACAACACCCGCACCAACGCCAACGGTGTTGACCTCAATCGTAATTTTCCGACGGCCGACTGGAGCAACGATGCAGTAAAGTACTGGGAAAGAGACGCCCGCAAATCGCCGCGTAAATTTCCGGGTAAA
>JAYVIY010000242.1:0-3747 GCA_043769795.1 Pseudobdellovibrio sp.
TTTTTTTATGGCCTGAAAATTGATCAACAATTTTTCTGGTAGTAAAATAAACACTAAAAAAAGGAAAAAAATGGCAAATCCACAGAATCAAACTCGCAATGAAAAACAGACAATGAACACCGCAACTCTTAATTGGCCCGAGGCCGAGTCCACTCGCAGTGACATCAAAGAAATGTTCGGATTTTATCCGACCTTCATGGAGAATTATACCGATGCAAGCTTAGCTGGCGCTTGGGCCGAAGCCAAAGCACTTCGCTTCGGTACAAGTACGGCTTTGGATATGAAACTTAAAAGTCTCATGGCTTCTGCTATAGGGGCTCAGATACCCTGCGACATGTTGAGTTACTTTGAACAAAGAGCTTCAGAGGCTGAGGGCGCAACAAAACAGGAGCAATATGAAGCTGTGCTCATGGCGGCCATTACCCGGCACTGGAGCTGCGTGCTCAATGGCTTACAACTGGACCGCGTTGAATTCAGAAAAGAAGCCGATCAAATTATGGCCTTTGTTAAGAAAATGATGGAGGACGGAAAAGGAATTTTACCTCCGCAGGAAATGTTCTTATTTAAGCCGACCACCGCAGAAGATGCTTACAAAGACATGGAAAAAATATTGGGGATCGTTCCAAAATTCTTTAAAATGTTTCCAAAAGAAGGTATTGCCGGAGCGTGGAGCGAATTTAAGGGCCTTCAACTCAACCCTTATTCGGCGCTCAGTGGAAAACAAAAGGAATTGATTGGCTTAGCCGTAGCCACCCAGATTCCGTGCGAATACTGTGTGTATTTTCACCGAAGTGCAGCCATACTGAATGAGGCGAGCGAGCGAGAAATTCAGGAAGCCATCAGTTTGTCGGCACTGGTTCGGCACTGGAGCACTCTATTTCACGGTCCGCAAATTACTTTTGAAAGTTTTAAAAGAGACGCTGATCAGATGTTAAAAACACAAAAAGAGAAGCGACTGCAATAGTTCAATTTGTTAAAAAGCGATCAAGAAATTTTCCGTTTAATACAGATCTTGGTTTTTATTGTCTCAGTATGAAAAATGACTTTAATAGCCAAGATCTGCGAGTTAGAATTTATTAACACTACGGAGATTTAACTAGATGGCTTTAGTAAATAAACAAACAAATTGGGTTCTTGTAGTTGAGGATGAGGTCGGAATTCGCGAATTGATGTCGGAGACGCTTTCGCGAATAGGCTACCGTGTGCTTGAGTGTGGAAACGTTAATGAAGCATTGAAACTTTGTACGAACCAGCGTTTCGGATGTATCATCCTGGACTATCAGTTAGATGACGGTGGTAATGGGGGGCAGGTTGCTGCTTCGATTCGAGATAATAAGGGCGGAATGAATTACACGACACCACTTCTAATGATCAGCGCGCACCCAACTTACGAAGTCTTAAATCAAGTAGGAAATCAAATAAACTCTGCTTTAGTGAAGCCATTTAAATTTGACATTTTTGAAGCAAAAGTAAAAGAGCTGTGTCCGCTCTTAGTCTCGTAATCCATTTTAGTTTGTTTTAAAACTAAAATTTTGTAATCATTTAATAAGAAATTCCTAACTTGGAAGGCAGTATTATTTGAACCCGGATTTGGTCACAAAGACAGTGGGACAACTTTTTCTTTCCGCTGCACGCGAATTTAAACACCGACGATTTATTTTCAGGCCTGATGGCAGTTTTATCTCCTATGAAGATGCTGTCATTGGCGTTGCATTAAGAGTTTCTGAATTACTGAGACTGGGCATTAAAAAAGGTGACTATATCATCTGTTATTGTGAAAAGCCGGTTCTAAGTATTCATTTTTTTTTGGCTGCGCAGTTTATCGGCGCAATTCCGGTTCCGGTAGCTCCGATTTTTAATCCTAAGTATGCCAGTGATTTGGCAAACCGAATCGAGGCCAAATTTATTTTTTGTGAAAGCCAACATGCCCAAAGTTTTATACAAAAAACGATTACATTTGAAGACTTGAAAAACGACAATGATTTACACAAAAATTTTTCATCGGTGTGCGAGTTTCTTGAACAAATTCACAGCGCAATCAACTCTGAGAATATTGTGATTCTCCAGGCTACTGCCGGTTCGACTGGTCAGCCCAAAATGGTTATTCGCAGGCATTCAGCACTGACTTATTATGCTCGGAACTTGGCACCCGAACTCGAAAATAACCCGAACTCTCCGCATCGCTATCTTATGCTTTTATCTTTTGCTCATTCTTTTGCCTATCACCAGTTCACTACCGCTCTGATTTTAGGTGCTGAGTTGGGGGTCCCGTGGGCCCTCGACAGTGACGTTAGCCTAAAAGAAATATTTGAGCTCGCTCCCACAGTGATGTGTTTGCCTCCGCGGGTTTTAAGTTCTTTTGTCATGCAGGAAACTGCTCCTATTTCATCAGCCAGTAAAAATGCTTTATTTCCTTTAAGCGTTAAATTTATTGTTATCGGAGGCGGGGAAGGTAATGCGAATCAACTTAGGCGCTTGAACTCTGAAGGTATTACTCCGATTCAGATCTATTCAACTTCTGAAACCTCTATGATAGCGATGACTAAAAATAAACAATGGAAAGAATCATGCACCGGAAAGCCTTTGCCGGAAATAGAATTTAAAATTGTTGAAAGCGAAATTCATGTGAAGTCACCGGGCATGATGCTCGGATATTTAAATGACCCTGAGGCCGATAAAAACGGTTTTTGCGAAAACGGTTTCTTTCGAACCGGGGATTTGGGGGCCTTAACTGAAGACGGAAATTTGCGGATTCTTGGCCGAAAAAAAGATGTCTTTGGCACGCCGGAAGGCTCGCTGATTTTTCCGAGTCGGGTGGAAGACTTGATTGAAACACGTCAACAAGGCTCGCAGGTTATTTTAATCGGCAATAACCGTCCGTTTTTGTGTGCTCTGATTTACATTCCAAATTGCAGTGGATACGAGGCCGTGGCCTCGTTGTTAAGTGACGTTAATTCACAACTGCAGAGGCCAGAGCAAATCGTGAGATTTTTGTTATTGGAAGAGCCATTTGCAGAAAATTGTTACCAGATTGTTCAGGGCTCTAAAGTAAGGCGAAATCGCGATGCAATTGAAAGGACTTTTTCAATACAGATAACTGAACTTTATTCATCTATTTGTGAACCGGATGTTACTTTCGTTCCGGGAGTCGATCGCCGACTCCGTCGGTAGAATGACTACTTGATATCAATATACTTCTGACCTTTTATTCGAGTGAGAAGCACCGGTAGGGTGGCATCGTGGTCGGTTTTCGAGAACAGTACTTTTATTCCTCCAAGGTCAAATTCTTTGGATTCAAAAGCTTCAATGAGACTTTCTCGGGTTGGGTCTTTTCCTGCAGCCTTAAGGGCTTCAGCAAAAAAGTAGGCATTGATGTAACCTTCGAAAGCTACAAAATTTGTGGATTTTTCCTGCTCAGCGGCTTTCATGTCGGCTCGAAACTGCACGGCCATCGGAAGCTGACTTGTTTCCGGATTTGGCACGACCTGACTGATTAAAATATTATCGCCTTCTTTGCCGGTCAGCTGGCTGACGATTGGATTTAAGTTATTAAGCGCGATATAGCGCCACTTCTTTCCTTTACTGAATGCCAACTTTACAAATGGAACGGCCGCAGCCTGTGTAACGCCGAGTACAACAACATCGGGCTTGGATTTCGCAATGGTTTCAAAAGCTTCAGTGACATCCACTGAATTTCGAGGCACTTCTCCGATGGCCGCAAAATTTTCAATATTTTTGTCGCGCAGG
>JAYVIY010000243.1:0-9835 GCA_043769795.1 Pseudobdellovibrio sp.
TCAAAAACCGGCGGGCCTGATTATTTAAAGCAATTCATGGAGCCCATCGTCGTGACTGAAAACACGATGCGAAGAGGCTTCGCTCCCGAAGAGTAAGTAGTAGCCACCCATTATCAAACCCATAAAAACTCCGCCAACATGCGCGGAGACCGCAACGTTTGAAACGATGCCTGAGGGCTCCCAGAGAAGACTTATAAAGTCCGAAAGTAAAAAAATAGGAAATATAAAAAATACCGGCAAAAAAATCTGGCCAAAGCCGCCCTTTATTGGAGCTATCAAATAACCCCAGGGCATTAACTGATTACTTTTTGCAATTAGAAGAAAACTTAAAAGTCCGCTGGCTGAGGCGCTCGCCCCAATGACCGACATTCCACCTACGTCATCGAAGAATAAAAACGAAACGCCACCGGCAAAACCTGAAAATAAGTAAGTAGCGGCAATCCAACCCGAATCGATACTTTTTTCAAGAAATGAAACAATCAGAAATATCAAAAGCATATTGCCGATTAAGTGAGTTAGAGAAACATGTATGAATTGATAGGTAACCCAAGACCAAGGCGAAATTTCAAGCGCTCCCAGTCCGAAATGATAGTGTGGAGAATTCAAATAACCTTCATAGAATTCTTTAATAATTTTTTTATTTTCAGAAATCTGCACCTGATCTCCCACAAATGGAAAGGATGCGATCCGGCTCCAGAATTTCTGATCTTTCAAGGCCCTGCTGTAGACAACAGTTTTATTGCCGCGAATTCCTTTTAATTCAATTGGGTCTAAAGTTTGAATATACATCTCCGAAACGGTGTTGACGAATTTTTCGTCGTTTAAAGTTTTACGAACCAGATCGGACGGCCAATTGTCAAAAAAGACAAGCACCACTAAAAAGAGAAACACATTGAGCATCAGAATTATCCACGAGAGTTTCAGCGAGGGTTTCTGATTCAATTCCTGAAAATTTCCTGGGTAAATCACAGATCACCGATGAGTTCGATAATTTTTTCGTTGCGTTCCATTTCGTTCACTTCTGAGTCGGCACTCGCCGGCAATCTCTCAGCGCGGCTGCCGGCTTTTTCAGATAACATTTCGACAACCTGATATTTTTTTACAAGCTTTAATGAATTAAATTTTTCTATCTTTGCGAAATTCTTTTCGGTCTCTTCATTTTTTTCAAGAATTCTACCCAGCTCATATTTCATCACAACATCAAGAACATTATCGCTCTTCAATTCATCATAAAGGCGGTCGATTTCACCGGTCATAAACGAATAGGAATATTTACAGCCCGCGCTCAAACTCGAATAGTCATCGGTTTTCTGATCGGAGCAAGACTGCCTGAGATACTTTTTTTCTTTACTGACATCTTCAGCCGTCAGCGATTTTGCAAAATAAGCCAGACTATAATCAGAACTCTTTTGTCTCCAAAGCACAAAATCGGCTTCCTGGTCCAAGCAGCTGTCAGTCAGCTGTCCTGCGAAATTTAGGGCCACTGCAGTCGGCAAGCGCTCGTCAATGGCTAAGCCTTCTAGCTCTTCACAGAAGAGCCCTTTTTCTTTCAAAGCTACAAAGCTGGCCGTGCGAGCCACCACGCGCGAGTAGCTTTTCCAGATAAACGCTGAAAAAAGAAAACCCACGAAAATAATAAGTGTCGCAACAAACGATTGCCAATACTTAAACTCGAGATCATAGGTGAAGTTTTCAAACTCGTGTTTCAAACTTACAACCGATACATCGGCAATTCGGTCGTAAAAAGTTCTTCGTTTTTTATTTGTCATCACCGATAGAAATGGAATTCCGAGTAAAGCGAAACTGAACCAGAATGCGAGCTGCCGCGAGAGGGCCCGTAGAAATATCAGATCCTGGGATTCGTGAAAGTCGATTCGGATCTTCAAAAAATATTGACCGGGAGTTGCGCGCCAGACTGAGATAAAAAGCGCCTGAATCAGAGAAAAGTAAGCGACGTAGCCGACTGAGAAAATAAAAACAAACAATTCGTTTTCAGGAGCCAGCGGATTTTGTTTCCAAAAGTTGAAACCATTATTAAAACTGAAATACAGCAAAAAAAGGACAAACGGCGAAATAACAAGATAGTCGATGAGAAAAGAAAAGAATCTATCCATCAGATTAGGCGTCGATTTTTTTTTGTGCAGCTGATTGAGTTCGAATGAAGCGCTGATGTCTTGAAATACCATGCCATTATATCGGCAGAATCTAAATCAGACCCAAATTAATTCTAAATTATTTACTGAATTTCGATATCAAGCACTCGACCTTGGTCGTCTCTGAGGATGGTTACTTTTCCGATGGTTTTTCCTTCGGTATTTTTCAAAGTTACATTTTCAGTTAGTTTGTCGGCACTGGCTTTTTCAAAAGAACTAGCGTCTTTGAAAACCGAGGCATAGCCTTTTAGTATTTTGTCCGTATTTAATTCGATAGCAGTCTGATTGGCCATCACGCTGATTTTCAACAGTTTGCCGTTGACCACACTGGCTTCGTATTTACCTTCCAGCGCTTCGAAGAGAAATTTTTCATTAAGGCTCGGACGGGCTGCAATAAGCGTTTTTCCGGTTTCTTTCGAAACGGTTTTCGCCAACTCCTGCTCCCATTTGATTTGTTCAGGTTCAAAACGTTCACCTAAACTTGCTACTTCGCGATCCTGTTCTTTACCGGAACTGCGAATTATAAATTCATTTATTAAAACGGCACCTGAAACGACGACAAAAAGAGTAATGATCGTTAAATTTTTTTGATTCATATAAAAATGTTACCTCAGGTTTTAAAAAAACACGAGAGTCGAGCGCTTTTAAAAAAGGAGACGGCCCGATCAAAGTCGAGCCGCCACATTCGCAAACAGCAAAGGCAGCTTATGCTGCCATTTTGCGTCTTCGAGCCTGGGAGGGGTCGATGTGATATTGCTTAACTTTTCTATAAAGAGTAGCACGGCCAATACCTAAAGCTTTTGCGGCTTCAGTTAAGTTTCCTTTGTATTGGTTTATTGCCGTTTCAATGGCCTTGGCTTCAAGATCTTCCATCTTCTGAACCTTGCCATCTGGGCTCTGCATCGGGAAGGCAACAACGTTGCTACCGGCAGTTTCGTTGGTTGTTAATGGATTAGTACCCGTCGATAATGCCGGAACACCGTTAACAAGTTGCGATCTGAAAAAAGGATTGTCGAGACCCTCTCTCCATTGTTGGCCGGCGTAAGTGTAAAAACTTACTTCCTGACCCTCACATGACTTCTTAACTTTTTCGACAACTTCAGGGCTATCACTCACGATGTAAACAAACGATCGAGCCATATGGCCTCCTCTTAAAAATTTAATGAATCAAATGACTCACATTGAATGTATCGGTTTGATATTAAAAAAAGATGAGGGCTAGGTCGAAAATAACTTAAAAATAATTTTTTTTTGTTTAAATCGCAAATTATTCCCGAATTGATACGCTTAAAACGATCGTGGTCAAAACACCAGACTTCTGACCCGATTTATGCTAGCTCTGTCATACTCTTGTACAGTCAAAAAAAAAGCGCATAAAAGTTATGCGCTCGATCTTAAAACACTTATGTCTGAATTTTTTTAAACTATCTTCTTCCGGATTTAATTTTTACCTGTAATTTAGAAATTAAATGAACAGCCATTTTTTCCTGAACTTTACACATTTTCAGTTCGTCACGGCGGTACGATCTCTGAGATGGCGTCAATGTTCCGGTTTCAAGTTCCATTTCATAGTCCATTTTACTGGCGCGGATGCCTTCAAGCTCTTTAGACTGTTGTTTAAACAACTTAGTTACTCCGCTGACCGGGGCTACTTCAATCCATTCCTCTTTTTGGCGATACCAAGAAACCATTCTTAAAAAACGGGCTTTGTTTTTTGCCAGGGTAAATTTAGGAAAAGTCGATTCATTGAGCTCTAAGATGTTGTCAACAGCATCAAAATCAAAATCATTTTCTTCTTCAAAATTGAACCCGCCCGCTTGGGCCAGCTTCTCAAGTTCTAATGCCGCTTCTGCCTCTTCGCGCGCCCTCAGTGAAGCGCCCGATTCGTTGTCATCAGTGTCTTCATCAACATCTGAATCAATTTCACGCTCAGTTTTTTTGAATTCTTTTTCTTCAATATTCATCGGATTTACGACAGTTGTCAGATCAGTAGTTGACATATTAATTACCCCCGCGATTTGTTTTAGCTTGGTTCTTATACCCCAGTATGGTCGATGTCGCAATATGTCAAACTGGTATTTGTTCAATATAGTGTAAAATAGTGAATTAGCATCGTCTGACTTACTTGCAACACTCCGGGTCTATTACTAGAGTACTTATACCATAAATGAACAATTCGGGTTACTTAAAAGTCTTCTTTATTGTGCCAATTGAATGGTTTTAGGTTTTTTTCGGAGGGGAAATGAAACTACTAACTTCGCTCTTATTTGGGTTCTTTTTGTCTTTACCTGTGCTCGCTAAAGACATTGTTGTTTTGGTGCCGGGGTTTTTTAATTCATTCACACCTGAATACTTCTCTGACGACATCGTTCAGACTTTCAAAGAAAAAGGCTTTATCGTTTATGTCGCTAAAGGACTAAACCCCATCGGCACTATTGAAGATAATGGTTCCCGCTTAGAAAAAATAATGGGCCAGATTGAAGAAATCGAAAAAACATCTTCCGACGTTAAAGTTGAGTTTAATCTGGTTTCACACAGTGCCGGTGGCTTTTACTCGCTGTTTGTTGCCAATAAGCAGAAATTCCACATCAAAAACATTTTAACAGTTTCAACTCCTTATAAGGGAGTGGAATTTGTACAAACCTGGCTTGACGATTCATCGATTTTTAGTCTTTTGGCTCAGCTGGCTTATTTAGATGGAGTGGTTCAGTTGACTGAATCCGGTGTCACACAGTTTTTAAATGGCATAAAGGTCTCTCCCGAAACTAAAATAGTTGCATTTGGTGGCTATCAGGAAAAAAGCCTTGATGTGTGGAATGCCAGATATTTATCAACCCCTCTTCGGGTAACCAGCCATTACATCTCTGAAAAATCAGACGGTATCGTTGGTTATTCTTCTGCTTTAGCCCTCGGAAATATCATGACTACCAATAACACAAAAGCCACGCAACTTAAGGACTCGGCCTTTTTCATTGCACTTGAACACTGGGAACAGGTTTTAGAGAGCAGTTCTTTCATTTTACTGGGTATTCGAAATACCGGTTACATTCGCCGTGAACAGGTTAGATTCTATACCGGATTGGCCGATTACTTGACTACGATATTGTAGTTTTGAAAATAAAAAATTTTTTCTGGTTATTTATCATTCTCATGACGGCACTCCGACTGCGGGTGGCCGGACAGTTCGGGTTAAGTGTCGACGAAGCACACTACGTACTTTACGGTAAACTTCTTGATTGGAGCTACTTTGATCACCCTCCCCTTGTGGGTTGGGTTCAGGCCCTCTTCCATTTGTTACCCCTTGAACATCATTTTCAGGCGAGGCTCAGCGCAATCTTAATTTCGGTACTGACCTCCTTCCTACTTCTGATGTTTCTTAAAAATAAGACAGGTTCTGAAAAAAATGCGATGTTTGCTGTTATCGCACTCAATCTGACTCCAATGTTCAATGTGATGTCAGTGGCGCTTCTGCCAGACACCCTCTTGATGCCTCTCACACTTCTTATAGTAATGAGTACTGAAAAAATCATTGAAGAACCACCGAGCTATCCCAATTGGCTAAGTCTTGGCACTTGTCTTGGGCTAGCAGGCCTGACTAAATACACTGCGGCTTTGTACGTCATAGCGCTCATCTTCATTTTTATATTTAAGAAGAGAATCAAAGAAATATTACGCCTCCAATTATGGGTGGGAGTCACGGTCGCCTTGCTATTAATTAGTCCGGTGCTTTATTGGAATGTAAAAAATAACTGGATCAGTTTTAAGTATCAGTCCGACCATGTTTTTGCCTTTGATAGCGAATCACTTAAAAACTTCGGCGCCTCGTTAATCATTCAGTTGATCAGCTGGGGAATTGGCCCATTTCTGCTCTCATTCTTCGTCTTTTTTAATTCGCTCATAAATGTAAGGAATAACAGGAAATCCGCTTCCTATTTTGTGAGCCTGGTTTTTTTAAGTATTTTTCTTTTGTTTTTCATTTATATTGCGCTTTCAACTCCCCTGCTTCCTCACTGGATGCTGATTTTTTTCGTTGTTTTAATACCGATAAGCCTTGTGCAACTTTTAGATCAGAAGAAATTTCTGAAAGTGACATTGGTGTCCTTCGGTATTTCGGCCGTGCTCAGTTTACTACTGCTGCTAGAACTGGGTTTTAAGATTTTTCCGCCCCAATTGACAGCCACTTTATATGAGGGCATCACCGGGTGGGAATCGATCATTACTGAAGCCAACGAAAAGTTAGAAAAAGCTTCTAATCCGAAGAAGGCTCTGGCCGTTATGAATTGGACACTCGGAAGCCGCGCTATGTATTATAACAAAAGTGATTCTCCGGTTTTTGTAATTGATGCTCGATTTGATCAGTTTGATATTTGGGCGAAAGAATCAAATCTGGGTTTTGATTTTATCGCAGTCATCGAAGCCACCAAGCTAAAAGAACATTTGGAGCACCTCAACTGTGCACAATTAACAGCAGCGGGTGAACGCAAAACTCTGATAAAAGATGTTCCCGTTAATCACTTTTTATATTATCATTGTGCTAATTTTTTAGGATACAAATAGGCTACAAACCACAATTTAGGCGGATCAATGAAAATCGAAACCATGCGGAAGATCGACTACGGAGTTGGCATACCCTTGGCATTTATCGTTACATTATTTAAGTACTTGATCCCGTCACGGGCTTTGAAAAACTCTCCCGCTTTGCTTCCGAAAAACGTTCTGTTTATTGAACTCTCCGAAATGGGAAGTGCCATCTTAGCTGACCCAGCCATGCAAAGAGCAAAAAATAAATATTCGGCCGAAATCTTTTTCGTCATTTTTAAGAGAAACAAACCCAGCCTCGATTTTTTAAGATCGGTGGATGAAAAAAATATTTTTACTATTGCCGACACTTCACTTTTCACTGTTATTAAAGATTCGGTCCGATTGTTCTTCTGGTGCGAAAAAAATAAGATTGATGCCGTTATTGACCTAGAACTTTTTTCGCGGGCGACGGCGCTTTTGGCCTTTTTAACTCGAAGTTCAATCAAGGTCGGTTTTCACAATTATCACGGTGAAGGCCTCTACCGAGGAAATTTTCTCAATCGAAATGTAAGCTATAATCCCCACATTCACATAGCAAAAAATTTCGTTGCTCTGGTTGATGCTGCATTTACAACACAGCCTCAGGTTCCCTACCTAAAAAAAGAAATCACTGACGATGAAATCAGAATCCGCAAGGTTTTACCCTCTGAATCTTCGAAGGAAAGAGTTTTCAACTCTATTAAAGCCCTGTACCCGAAAATCACTTCTGATCAAAAAATTTTATTGGTTAATCCGAATGCCAGTGAATTCTTGCCCCAGCGAAAGTGGCCCATCGAAAATTATACAGAATTGGTCAAACTGGTATTGTTGAAACATCCTGATTATCTGATTCTGATGACCGGGGCTCCTTCTGAATCTGCAGAAATTCAAGGAATTGAAGATGCGGTCAAAAACGAACGTTGTCATAATTTTGCTGGCCGAGTGGCTTTTAATGAACTGACAACACTTTACTCGCTTTCTAAAGTCTTAATCACTAACGACTCCGGACCGGGACATTTTTCAAGCGTTACGGACGTGAAGTCATTTGTTTTTTTCGGACCTGAAACTCCGCACCTCTACGGATCTTTGGGAAATTCGACCGCAATTTATGCTAACTATGCCTGCTCTCCTTGCGTGAGCGCTTACAACCACCGCAAAACTCCCTGTAACGACAATCAATGTCTGAAAGTCTTAAAGCCTGAACGGGTTTATGAAATGATAAAAGGGAATCTGTGATTCCCTTTTATCTAACTACGCTTTAATTTTACCTTAAAATTACTTTCGTATGTCTTCTAAATAAACTCTGGTTTTAACTACAGTTGAGGTCGTTGTCGGCGCCGCTGCAAACTCTTTTAGATTAACAAACTCGTAACCTAAGGTCTTCAATCCGGTTATTAAATTTTCAAAGTCCGACGGAACCGCGGGGTTTGCGTTCTCTGGATTTAATGTGCCGCTCAATAAGTAGGGATGGTAGTAAGCCGAGGCCCAGATATCACGGAGCACTAAGTTTCTTTTAGCGTCGGCAAGTATGTCGGCAACTTTTCGAGTACCCGGTGTGACGTTACCAAGGTTTTCGGGAATAACTCGCTGACCATATTCATCTCCGTAAATTTCGAATGGGTAAAATTGACCGAACGAAATTCCGTTGGCAGCGTCTGCCGTAACAACTTTGCTGAAATAGTCTGTTCTGCTTTGTGTTCTGGTTGTGTCATTCAGGTCGAAAGTCAGATCAATTGTTGGCGCGGTTAAAGGCTTGATCTTTGTATCGGTATAAATAGTGCGACCGACAGTCCACGAGAAACTTTTACCGGCTATTACTTTTTCGATCGCCGGAGCCGAATAATTCGGACTGGCCCAGAACTTCGGCGCTATGCCCGCAGCCTTAAGTGAGCTGAAACCGTCTTCAAGACCGGCTAAAATATCATTAGCACTTACGCTCGCTGCAGCGGCAGCATAAGGATAGCGAGTGCCATGCCACATGAATACCGACCCCTCCTGCTCGTACCTCTGCATGAGGTTTAAGAACAGCGGAGAGTTTTCCATACGGACAACCTGGGTTGGTGTATCGTAAATCGGAGTTAAATTCACATGTGGAACCACGGTGTACTTCTTCAGGAGGGCCACAGCCCGATCAAGCAAGCCCTGATCTGACATTGGATTTACGTCTTCAAGCCGCAACAACGCATATTTTTTTGCATTCTTTGGCTGTTGTTCAAGAAAGTCAAAAAGCAAATCTGCAAATACTAAGTAGCGATCTCCTTCGTAGACATAAGAAAACGGAATTTCAGCCACGTAGTATTTGTTGCCGGCTTTAAGCGCCCACGGGAGTACTTCGTTCGTAAACGAATGCTTTGCGGTGGCCATAATCGTGGCTTTGTCCGATAGTTTACTTTGAAATTTGACCAACTCTGGAGATGCAACGAATGTGGTATTTGTTGCGTCCTTATATTGTCCATACTTTGCAAATGTTTGGCCTTTATAGATTATATCTCTGAAAAAGCTCGGCTTACCATCGGGCGTTTTGTTCGTGCTATCAAGCGCAGTGAAACTGACCGTACTGCTGTAACCGAAGGTGTTTTCAAATTCTAGACCGAGCTGCCAGATTGAGTAGCCGAGCCAAATTACTCTTTTTGTCGTTGAAAGATAGTCTCCAACAAATGCCGGAGGTAACACATTGTTATAGAACGACCCGATGTAAAATGTGGCGTGACATCTTTCGAGGTCACCTTTCTTATAGAGCTCAATCGGACCTATGACCTCCTGAAACTCGGGAAAATGCCCGAGAAGATTCGTTAACATGAGTGCGTAGCTCTTTCCGGTCGTATAGTTAGGATCGGTGGTCTTGTCGTAAAAGACTTGAATACACTTTCCGTCGGTTACAACCTGAGCTTGATCTTCAGCCGGAGGTGATGGCGTGATAGGCGTAAACTCGGTAGCACTCTTACTACATCCCATGATGACCAACACGATTGAACTGACTAAGAAAATAATTTGTTTTTTTGTTTTTGTTTTTGTTTTCATGTTGTGGCCTAAAAGCAAGAGACGGACCAACGGAATTTTTATTTATAAAGCAAAATAGACCCGAACCAAGAATTAACGTTCCCGTTTTACGTACTTATTTG
>JAYVIY010000244.1:0-9812 GCA_043769795.1 Pseudobdellovibrio sp.
TGCTCAACGGTGGAACAATCGCCGAGGCTGCGGTATGGCCCGATGCCGCCCGCGCCAACCCTGAATGGAAATTTACAATTTGGTATCACTTTGAAAAAGCTCCCGACAATTATACGTATCTTGATAATTTGAAACGACAAGACGACCGCACGAGAAAATTGGGCGGGCTCTTAGAGGCCCTTTATGTTGCTGAAGATACTTTGAAAGATGCAAATGCATCTAAAATCGACAAAGAAAATGCTGTTAAATTTGTAGTTCATTGCATTGGAGATATCCATCAGCCGCTGCATACAGGTCGCGTTGAAGATAACAGCGGAAATAAAATACCTGTAAAATGGCTGGGCTTAGAAACCAGCCTACATAGTATCTGGGATTCTCAGATGATTTATTTAGCTTATAAAAATCAGTTTATCGATACGACCGCAGATCAGTCACAAATCTATGCGAATGCGCTTTTGACTAAGTTTAAAGATTTGCAGCCCACACCCGACATGTTCGTAAAGTATGACGATTGGATGCACGAATCTATGGTTCCTCGCGCAGACGCCTATTTTTACAAAGACGAAAGCGAACAAAACTATACGAACAGATTTATTGATGTGGTCGACAAGCGGGTTTACATGGCCGGCCTAAGAATCGCTTACATGTTAAAGCGACTGACTGCTTTGGAAAAACCAACCCAACCGATTGAAAATTTACGTCATGCAATCGTTTCGATTGTTGGCGACTTCACAGAATTTGTTTCTTTGAAACCAAGACCAACGATTACAGAACCGCGAATAGAATCAGTTGGTCTTTGAGCTGTACGACCAAAATTTAGGTAACAGCCAAATGCAAGCTAACGTTGCAACTACACACAAAATGCCACCTGTTAATATTGATAAAAAATTTGACGAGATTGAAGCCACATAGCCGGCACGTGCGCTTCCGAGCATGGGGCCACTCATGTAGCTGATCATTTCAATTGATGCTAGCCGGCCGCGCTTGTCAGTTGGGATGGTTTCATTCCAGATGGTGCTTCGAAAAACTGCACTGATCATATCAGCCGCTCCGGCGAGTAGCAGGCATACAAACGCAAGCCAGAGTGAGTCGGCAAAGGCTAAAGCAATAATGGCAAAACCCCAGAAAGTTGCCGCAATTATTACAGCAGCACCGTGACGATGAATTTTTTGTGTCCAACCGCTTAACAGTGAGACGATCAGACTTCCAGCTGGAATAGCTGAGTAAAGCCAGCCGGCAGCAGTAGGCCCTCCCCAAGCAGCAGCCATAGCCGGATAAAGCGCCATAGGCATTGCAAAAATCATTGCCAGCATATCGACTAAGTAAGTCCCGATGAGTTCGGGCCGCGAAAGGGCGTATTTGATTCCGTTTTTAATCGCTTTGATCGCAGCCTCAGATTTTTCTGAAATTGAAAAATCAGGAATTTTAACTTTTAGTAAAAAATAAATAGAAATTATAAACGTCATAAAGTCGAGAAAATAAATTACCTTCAGTCCGAACTGGGCAATTATTAATCCACTGATTGCAGGGCCGAGAATTGCACAGAAACTGAATTTAAAAGAATTTAAAGCTGCAATCTGAGTGAGATCTTCTTTGGCAACGATTTGAGGAGTAATTGCCTCCATGGCGGGTCTATGAAATCCGACGAGAGCACTCATGCAGGCGGCTATTACGAAAATTAATGCTGTAGCAGGCTCTTTGGAAAAACTATTATAAAAGAGCCCGAGCGAAGCAAGAGCCAAAAATATTTCGGCCGTAATGATGATTTTCTTTCGATTCATCGAGTCGGCAGTGACACCTCCCATTAATCCAAAAACCAGTAGCGGAACCAATTGAATCGAGCCTAGTATTCCAACCCAAAACGACGATTTCGTCAGGTCATATATTTGGTACGGAATAGCCACATAGGTCATCATGCTGCCTATATATGAAATAAATTGTGCGAGATAAAGAAAGCGATAATTGCGATTGGTTTTAAGTAAACTCAGCTTAATAAACATATAAAACTCAGATTTCTTTCTTTTGTCATTTGCTCGCGACGATAAGAATAATAATCAGAGTTCGTTTTAGTATCAATGTCTAAAAAATGAATTTGCGTCGGTGTTGCGACGATGTTTTTAATTTGGCTCTCAAGAATTTTATTTAAAGCGACATAGAACTTTTCGCCTCTTTGAAAAACGTAATCTGTAGCGTTCAAGTCATTTTGTGCCGTCTGAAGCCGTTTGAGTGTTGCTAAATCAATCTCAAAACTGTTTTGTAGAATATGCGGTCCAACCCAAATCTGAAATTCTTTTTTTGTGCTTCCGGTGGCAATGAGTTGTTTCAGAGTTTTTTCGGAAATGCGGTTTTCTATTCCGCGCCACCCGGCGTGAACAGCGGCCACCCGTTTTGTTTGTCTGCAATAAATCAGGATAGGCATACAATCAGCGGTTGCGATGAGCAAGGCTTCGTTGGCTCGAGCCGTGTAATGGGCATCGGCCTCAGGCAACAAATCGGAAGCTTCTGTTACTATATCTGAGTGAGTCTGACGTATTCTTTTAAATTGTATTTTCGGATGCTGCTTTTCTAATTCTGCTAACGAATCGTGGCGGCCGCCGAAGCAGACCAGCACGTCACTTCGAAAGCTTATCATGATCAAATCCGAAACCAAATAACTTGAGACTGTCTGCCGATGGCCAACCGACTTTAAACAGTAAACTTTCTCCGGTGCGTGGATGAACAAATCCAAGCTCGGCGGCATGCAGAAAGAACCGCTCGAGGCCCAATTCTTTTTTCTTTTTTATCGAATACCCGTAAAGAGTGTCGCCCACCAAAGGATGCCCGAGCTCGCTCATGTGAACCCGTATCTGATGGGTTCTGCCGGTTTCAAGCCGTACCTTTACATAACTCATATGAGAGTGTTGGGCCATCTTCGTGTAATGCGTGACGGCCCATTTACCGAGTGTTAACGCGGCATCTGGATCTGAAATAATTTTGTTATTTTCTTTTACGGACGCGTAACGTTTTCGATCGAAAGGGTGCCGCGCCAGAAACGACCTGCAAACTCCATTAATTCTTGGTACCTGCCCATCTAACAGAGCATAATAAATTCGATGGGATGTTTTATTTTTAAACTGAAGCGACAGATGCTCGTGTGAACGATCATTTTTTGCAACAACCAGTAAACCGCTGGTTTCTTTATCGATTCGATGAACTATTCCTGGCCGCATTTCGTTTTTCATCGAAAGATCGCGGGTATGCGCTAGTAAAGCGTTAACCAATGTGTCTTGCTGGTGGCCGGCCGAAGGATGCACAACTAACCCGCTGGGTTTATTAATAATTAACAAATCAGCGTCTTCAAATAGAATATCCAGTTTAAAATCATAAGGCAGCAACGTTGCTTCACTGACCTCAGGCAAGTCAATTTCGATCGTCTGACCCGACGATAAGATAAATGAAGCCTTTACGGATTTGCCGTTAACGAAAACCAACTTCTTATCTAAAAGATTCTTAGCGTAATTCCTCGAAGAAATTTCTTCAAGGGCCGCCAGGTATTTATCAATTCGCTGACCGCTGTCTTCGGGTAAAATGGATAATGATAATTTGAGCTTAGTTTTCAATCATTTTTCTGAAAAGTCGCATATAAGAATCAGTTACGACTCTTTCTTTCAACCCAAGTGCCTTAGCTACTTGCAGGATATAACCTCTTACAAAAACTTCAACGGGCAGGTTTGCGGCGTCCATTTCTTCAAGAGCAGCAATGTACCAAGGATTTATTTTTGTAATATCAGTTAACTCGTCAAATGATAAATTTCTGTGTTCTCTGACTTTTTTAATATCTTCGCCGGTCCAGTCTTTTTTGGTGGCCCATTCTTCTTCTAAGGAAACGTTTATCATCTTGTTTATAACTGTCGTCGGTGTCGCCATCGCCGTTTCGGGTTTGACCTGTGGGGGAGTGGCTCTTTGAAACAAATCGACACTCGCGATTTTAATAGCTTCTGCTGTTAAATCACTTTCATCAAATGTATTTGCTAATAATCTCTTTTCATAAATATTTCTGTAAGTGTTGTTACTTAGCACTTCGAATGCTTCTTCAATCAGAGTTCTTAACTCCGCGGCCTCAACAGGGCTAAAAATACTACTCATCGCTTTGTTATCCGCAGAATAGGTTTCTCTGGCCTTAGCATAAGCAGCATGAATTTCTTGCTGTGTTGCGTTTTCAGTCAGCTCTAAAATTTCATAGTAGTTTTGTCTATTTTCTGTGTTCATATTAAATAATGGTAAGGCATATGATGACAGAATCAACTTATAAATTAGTATTTGCTTACAAAATTGGCTGAAATTTTATACCGAGTAAGTTTTCCTCTGCTTCAGAAGCACGAAGATATAATGGCAAAAGCTGATTCCAAGGGTGCGCAACTAAAGTTTTTTTGGCAGCAAGTAGGCCTAACATCTGAGCGTGAGGCTCATCTGGGAGATCGGGTATCCGAACACAATTCTCAAGTAGTCTTTCTGAAAAGTATTTTACGTAAGTGTTAAAGCCGTCGCCGCTGACAACTGATTTTCTAGTGATATACGATTCCAGATTCTGTACTCGAATAACTTCCGGAGATTTTGTTTCAATTAATTCACCTTTTTCGGTTCTATAGGTGGCTATATAAACCATATTTTTGTAAGCATTTATCATAGCAACGATCGGAAGGCTTGAAAAATTATCGGCAGAATTAAAGACTGAGCACTGAGCAGCCAAAACATTCAAAGAATTAATTCCTAAAACGGGTTTGTTGAAACAATAAGCCAAGGTTTTTACGGTATTTAAACTGATTCGGATACCTGTGAAACTCCCGGGCCCGATCCCGCTTGCAAAAACATCAATGTCGGTTAATTTTTTTTGGGCCTTTAGCAAAGTTCTTTCGATAAAAACGTTCAAAACATCTGAATGAGAGCCTTGTCTCGGAGATTCCTCAAAAGCCAATATTTTATCATTTTCTATAATAGCAACGCTTCCAAGAAGCGTGCTAGTTTCACATGCAAGTACGATCATGACTTAAATAAAAATCTGACGATATCATTAAACTGCGCCAGAATCATAAGAGCCATAAGCAAAACGAAACCGACCTGCTGAGCAATTTCCATTTTACGAAGGCTTAACGGGGACCCCTTGATCAGTTCGATCGTATAAAACACTAAATGTCCCCCATCAAGAACCGGAATGGGCAGCAAATTTAAAATAAATAAACTGACCGACAATATACCCATCGTCATTAAAAAAGCCTGTGCACCCATTTCAAAAGAGTCTTTAGCCGCTTTTCCTATTGAAACCATTCCGCCGACATTTTTGACTGAAACATGTCCCTGAAATAATTTTACAAAAGACATCACTGTCATAACCGAAATATCAATCGTACGAGAAGTTCCTTTTGCTAGCGACTGAAATACTGAGTCGGAATTAACAACAATCGTTTCCGGATCAGCAAAAATTAAATAAGGCGTAATACCTACCGTGAATCGCTTATCTATTCCTCCGAAAGCGGTGGTTAATTCCGTAACTTTCGGCGTGATCATCTTCGTAATTTTCTCGCCATCCCGACTGACGACAAAAGCCATAGGGTCTTTACCATCAAAGGATTTTACGGCTTCAGAAATATCTTCCCATTTGGCAATTTTTTTAGAATTGATAGACAAAATTTTGTCGAATTTTTTTAAACCCGATTGAGCCGCCGGCGACTCTTTCATAACTTGATCAAGATAAAGCTCAGTGCTGTCGAAGCCGAAACTGGCAACTGAGCTCAGCTTATTTAATGAAGCTACCGGCACCTGCATAGTCAAATTGGTTTTGATGTATTTGTCTGAGTTTTCTTCGGCCCCGTAACGAATTAACTTCACAGTTAAATCTTCTTTTGTATTTAGCAAAATTTCAGAAAGCTGCGACCAGCGTAATATCTTTTTTGAATTAATATCTGTAATTTCGTCGCCGGTTCTGAAACCCAGTTTGTACGCCGCTGAATCGGGCATTACCGCTATTGCCGCGCTCGTAGCATACGGTAGCAGACCTTCAATTTGCCCAAGCTTTGATTCAAGAGAAAATATATTTGGATTGTCTATTGTAGAAACCTGGAGATTCAGGGTTTTTTGTTTTCCGAACTCGTCTTCGACAAGTGCATTTACTGAAGAACCTTTTGACTGGTTTAGCGCTTTTTGAAAATCATCATAACTCTTAACAGTCGTAGAATTTAACGAAACAATTTTGTCACCGGGTTTAAAACCCATTGTTTCGGCGGGAGAAGCCGCGGCGACGTCGGCTATTACCGCCGCCCTTGTGCGCTCGCCCATTTCTGCGATCAACGAAAAAACAAAAATGGCGAAAAAGAAATTCATTAACGGACCAGCCAGAACAACAGCAATTCTTTGCCAAGGTGTTTTGTGCGAATAAGACACTTTTCTGTCGTCTTCGGTAAGCACGGCTTCACTTCCCTGTTCGCCGAACATTTTTACGTACCCACCGAGCGGAATCAGCGAAATACAATAAGTTGTACTTCCACGCACTACGCTGAAAATCTTTTTTCCAAAACCCAAAGAAAAAACTTCAACACGAATCCCGCACATTCTTGCAACAAGAAAATGTCCGAGCTCGTGAACAAAAATTAGAATTCCGAGTAGAATTACAAAGGGAAGTATATTCGAATATAAAAAACCGGCTATTGCAGATAAGTACATCATGTTGACTATTTTAAACGATTAAAAAGAATCGTCTAGCCTGGGCGTGTTTAAATAAATTAATCACGACGCGTCGAAGGTCTAGTAAGAATTTAAATTAAAATTCGTATTATAATGAGAAGTAACTGGCCACAAAATAAAACAATGGTGCAGCAAACAGCACGCCATCAAGCCTGTCGAGAACTCCGCCATGTCCGGGCATAATTGATCCAGAATCTTTTACTCCCGAAACCCGCTTAATCAAGGACTCGAAAAAATCTCCGATTTGGGCCAGTATTCCACCGAGTAATCCACAGATGCCCAGCACCAAAATCGGGGTTCCGGGTAAGAAATATTTAAAACCTAAAGCCATCAGAAGTGAAAACAGCAACCCACCGAAAGAGCCCTGAAATGTTTTTTTAGGTGATAAGGTCGGAGCTATTATGTTTTTACCAATTGTTACTCCGAAAACATAGGCGCCTATGTCGCCCGCAAAAACAACACCGAGTAAACAGAGAAACCACTCTATTCCGTTATTTGTTTGAATTGTCCACGCTACCGTGGCGGGTAAAAAACAGACGTAGACGAGGCCCAAGCAACACTTTGCGACAAAAGTTAATACCTGGTCTAAATCCCTGAAAAATTTATGAAAAATAACTCCAAAGCTAGCAATAATCACAAAGCTTGAGATGAAGGCAAAATTAGAAAGGTATTTGAGGTTTTCCTGGGTAACAAATAAGAAAAGAGCAGATGTTAAAATGACAAAAAGCCATTTGACCACGGGAGGATATCCGTTGGCAAAAAACATTCGGGCTATTTCGAAAGAGCCTCGTACAACTACAAAAAAAACTATAAGATAGGCCCCAGTAGTTTCTCCGAAATAGACTGCTCCCACGAAAAGCACAAGAGCAACGAGTGCCGAAATAGTTCTATATGAAAGGTTCTTCATTTTTCTGGAAAACCTTTCCGAATCTTCGTTCGCGGCCTAGATAATATTGAATTGCTTCCTGAAAATCTTTTGTTGTGTAATCGGGCCATAACACCGGACTGAAATACAATTCGCTATATGAAGCCTGCCACATTAGAAAATTTGAAAGACGAGACTCACCACTTGTGCGAATAATAAGGTCTGGATCTGGGGTTCCGGCAGTCATCAGACAATCTGAAAGGCTTTTTTCATTAATTTGGTTAATAGTTAATTCACCGGCTATTACTTTTCTAACCAAACATTGGCTGGCTAAAACGAGCTCTTGTCTTGAACTGTAACTGAGCGCAAAGGATAAATTGAGACCTGTATTATTTTTAGTGAGCTCTTTAGTTGCCGAGATCGCTTTTTGAATTTCAACCGGCAATTTATTTATTTCGCCGATGACGTTAAATCTGATATTTTTTTTGTGTAGATTTTGCGATTCTTTTTTAAGATATCGGGTCAAAAGTTTCATTAAGAAGGCTACTTCAGTTTGAGGTCGTAACCAATTTTCAGAGCTGAACGCGTACAGGGTCAGATTTTTAAGCCTTAAATCTGAAGCCTCTGTAATAATTTTTTTAGCAACGCGCGCACCCTTAACGTGACCAAAGGTTCTGGGCTTATTTCTCAGCTGAGCCCAGCGACCGTTTCCATCCATTATAATTGCTATGTGTTGCAGTTTTTTGAGCATTCGGCTTTTATCAACTTAAATTGTTAAAATCGATTTTTCTTTTTCTTCTGCAATTTGATCTATTTTCTTTATGAAATCGTCGGTAATTTTTTGAACATCGGCTTCGCCTTTTTTGGACTCGTCTTCGCTGATGACTTTGTCTTTAAAGGCTTTTTTAACTTCTTCGTTAGCATCGCGGCGAACTAAACGGACGGCAACGCGTGACTCTTCAACAATTTTTTTAACTTGTTTTGCCAGATCTTTACGACGCTCTTCTGTAAGATCAGGAACTTTTAAGCGTATAACTTTTCCGTCATTGATCGGCGCCATGCCAATATCGGATTTAACAAGAGATTGTTCGATTTCTTTCAATATTGAAGATTCCCATGGAGCAATTAAAAATGTTTTTGCATCCGGAGTAGAAACTGAAGCCACCTGATTAAGAGGAGCCTGCTGGCCGTAGTAATTGACCCGAACAGAATCGAGCATTGAAACTTGCGCTTTGCCGGTACGAACTTTTTTTAGTTCTTCGCCGAGCGAAACAATGACTTTATCCATTTTTGCTTTAGCATTTGTTTTGGCTTGTTCTAACATGGCATTTCTCCCTTTTGGCTTCGCGGTTACTGTACGATGGTTCCGATGCTTTCGCCTTGTACAGCTTTTAATATGTTACCGGTCTTTGCAAGATCAAACGTCAATATTGGTAATTTATTGTCCATACAAAGACTGATTGCAGTTGAGTCCATTACCTGGAGCCCCTGCTTCAAAACATCAATATAACTGATTTTATCGTACTTTTTTGCGTCGCTATTTTTTGTTGGATCTTTGTCGTAGATCCCATCGACTTTAGTGGCTTTCATCAAAACTTCAGCGTTGATTTCCATGGCCCTTAAAGCAGCGGCCGTGTCAGTAGTGAAGTAGGGATTTCCGGTTCCCGCACCAAATATAACCAGTCGACCTTTTTCTAAATGACGAATGGCACGTCGTCGAATGTAAGGTTCAGCAATTTCAGCCATTTCAATAGCTGACTGAACACGAGTCGGAACATTTTCTTTTTCAAGTGCATCTTGTAAGGCCAGTGAATTGATACAGGTCGCGAGCATTCCCATGTAGTCAGAACTTGCGCGATCCATGCCTTGTGCCGAAGCAGCAATTCCGCGAAAAATATTGCCGCCGCCGATAACTAAGCCGATTTCAACCCCGGTATCATGGGCCGCTTTAATATCTTGAGCAATTTGCTTTATTACTGCGGTATTAATACCAGTACCTTGATTGCCCGCAAGCGCTTCTCCGCTCAACTTAAGAAGAATTCTCTTATAAATTGATTTTTTCAAAAAAGCTCCTTGCGTCTGTTGTTTAGTACTTAATGGGTTTTTGTCTGTGCTGCAACTTCAGCTGCAAAATCAACTACCTTTTTTTCGATTCCAGCGCCCAATTCAAATCGCACAAAACGCTTGATTGTTAAATCGCCACCGGCTTTTTTCGAACATTCTTTTACAA
>JAYVIY010000245.1:0-3713 GCA_043769795.1 Pseudobdellovibrio sp.
CTGAAGTTGCAGAACCGGCGCCTGTGGCAGCTGCTCCTGCTCCGGTTGCAGCTGAACCTACTCCGGCGCCAACAAGCCCAACTCCTGCACCCGGTTCAATTTAATTTTTTTATTATATCTGCCACCGCGTCAGGTTGATCTAACCAAATTCGATGACCTGAAGAAATCCTTTCATAACCTGAAAGGATTTCTTTGTTTTTAAGATCCGTGGCAATTTCACAGAATTTAGAATCTCGGTCGCCGACAACCCAAGTGATTTTATGACGATTTTTTTTAATGAGCCCTGAGTAATCTGCCTGAGAACTTAAAGACCAATTCAAAAGACTTTTTCTCAGTTTAGTAAGGTCGTAGTTTTGCAAATTTCGCTGCGGCTCTTGATTCGAACCTGTAAAGACCGCTTGGCTATTCCATTCTTTTAAAAAACTATTCCAGTTGTCTGAAGTTATCTTTTCAGCCCATCGCTGATCTGAGAGCTTGCGCGCTTCTCGGGCCACAAGATTGTCATCAGGTAAGCCCGGATGCGTTGAAAGAAAGACGTAGTGATCAAAAAATTCAGGGGATTTTTCAAGAATTCGCAGTCCTAATCTTCCGCCCAGCGAGTATCCCAGAAAAATCTTTTTTCCTGGATTTAAAGCGATTGAATCAGCGCCGAGTTCAGCTTTTTCTGAAAAGAGCTCATCAGCAAAAAATTCGAATTCTGAAAGCCGGGTTTTCAGAGCATCCCAATCAGCCGCACAGCCTAAAAAGCCGTGTAAAGCATAGATCAGCGTGGCTGACATAACTCGTCCCACTCGTTCCAAAACAAATTTGACTGCTCAGCGCTGGGTTGAAGCTCGACAATGTTAAATTGTGTTTCAGCAGCATGAATCTGAGAAATTTTTTCGGTTTCAGTAATCAGTTGATAATTCCAGTTGAACATTTTTGCCCAATGCAAAAATTGCGTGCTGTGGGCATTGATAAAGTCATCATTTTTAAAAACACGTTTAAAGATCTGACCACCGAAGTTGTTAAGTACCACTATATTTCGCTGGTTTTCGTTCAATTGGGAGGTCAGACCCAAGGCAGCTAAATCATACATCGCGGTGAGGTCGCCGACGTAGCAGTAAGATGTTTTTTCGTTTTCAGACCAACCCAAATAGGCGGAAATCTGGCCATCGATTCCGTTGGCACCGCGATTTGCATTCAAGCGCGCCGACTTGCAACTTGCAAATTCATCCCAATTTCTGATCGGTAAAGAATTACCCAGATAGACCGCGTCTGTATTAACGAACTCTGAAAGTTTTTGCGTGAAACTCTGCTCGCTGCGCGGATATTTATCGAAGAGTCTTTGTTTTGCCGCTTTCAGATCTTGATCCATTTTCTGCAAACTTTTGAGATTTTCAAATCGAGACAAACTGGTGACCGAAAGAGAACTCATACTGTAGTGGTCGCTACTTCGAGACAGTCCGGTGAAGGGTAAATCAGAGTAATTAGTAACCGGAATATGACTGAAGCCATGTTCTAAATCGCGCCAGAATCTTAATGTGGGAACCCCGCCGATGCGAATGACTGAGTCACACAGGTTTAATTTAAAGACTGTTTTAGCGAGCTCTGAAGACTGGATGAGCTGCTCTGAAATTTCATTTTGCACTTTAAGATGACTGAGTGATTCGGCGTAAACGGGTGCCTTTAACTTTTGAATAAATTCAATGACCTGTGCGCGCTGATCTAGAGGAATTTCTCCTAGAATAACTAAAGGCTTTTTATATTTGAAATCAATGTTCTCAGCAGTCTTAATGTAAGAAGTCGTTCTTTCAAAAGTTATTTTCGTAGTGTTTGCGCTTCGCCGATCAATCAAGGGTTCATCAAAAGATACATTCAGATGCAGAGGTTTTTGCAAGCTCCATTTAAATTGAAGATTCTCAGAATGCATATCAATATCGTAGACCGATTCCACATAGTTTGAATATAAACCCACCTGATCAATGCTTTGGGGTGAGCCGGTTCCGCGATACTTTTTCGGCCGGTCGGCAGTCACCGCGATTAATGGCAAACCTTGATAATGGGCCTCAATAACAGCCGGAAGTAGTTCTGCCGCCGCAGTTCCCGAAGTGGTTAGTACCGCCACCGGCTTGCCGCTGGCTTTGATCAGACCTAGTGCAAAAAAGGCAGCACTTCGTTCTTCAAAAAAATTATAAATTTTAAAATCTTTTGTTTCTTTCAATGCAACGACTAAGGGCGCATTTCGGGCACCGGCACAGACGATAATGGCCTGGGTTTCAGTTTGTTTAAAAAACGAAAAAACGTCTGCAGACAAATCAGCATTAGTCATTTTTTAGACCCATCATTTTTTTTACAGACTCGCGCTTGCTTTGAAGCTCAAGCACCTCAAGCCGGTAGTCACTTGCCAGTGTGACTCCACATCCTGAAAAAATCTTAACTTTTTCTTTATTAAAAAATAGATTACGTATCGCGACGACGCAACAAACTGAATCGGCTTCGACGATGCCAAACGGAGCTGCAAAGCCGGCTCGTGTTTTTTGAAGGCTGAATTCAGAAAACTCCTGCAACTTTGATGTTCGGCGCGGGTAAATTCCCATAGCGGCCGTGGGGTGCAGTGAGTTTACAATTTCAAAAACCTCTTTTAAATTCTGCGCTTCAATCTGAAACTCGGTCATTAAATGCAAAAGATATTTTAACTCTAAAAGTTCGGTATTGCCTTGAAACCAGTTTGTTTTGAAGCTTAAGCCCCGTATTTTCGTAAGAATGTCTTCGATAACAAGCTGATGTTCATCGCGGATTTTAATATCAAATAACATGGCTTCGGCAGCACCGGGTGTCTTATCAGAAGTTCCGGCAAGTGCTACGGTGTGCAACTGATGATCGACAGCAGACCACTGGGCCAATACTTCGGGAGTATGACCGATGAGACCTGTTTGATTTTCAAAAAAACCGTAGGACCAACCAAAAGCCTTCGTCTGAACTAAGTGATGGATGCACCAAATTAAATTTTCGGATTTAAAATCAGAAGTGCCTGTCTGACAAATTATAGGCACAGCCTTCTTCAGTGAATCTTCTTTAAAGTTATTCAGGCTCCAATCAAATTGATATTTGAACTGGGTCTCATCAATCGGGTTCCAAGCAACACCCGGAACACTTGAGTGTGCCGCCTTCAAAAAGCTTATAAATTCTTCCCTGTCGAGCAAATAGGCTTCTCGGGCTGAATAAACAGCTTTTTGAGATAAATTCTGGCTCGGATTTAAAAAATCCCAGAAATTCGGCATGTAAAGCAATGTAGAATGTTTTAAAAGACCCTCATCGATTGAATTGTGCTTAATGAAAGGTCCGACGAGCACTTTAAATAGATCAGGCCCGATCTGTAGAAAAGCTCCGTGCATTAAAAAGTCTTTGATGTTCAAGCCTGTCATGTTAGCTTCCCTTACCACATTCTAATAAGATAATGGAATGAAAAACTCTTAAATTGGAATTCGAAAATATGGTTGTTGAAATAGGTAAAGTTCAGATTGGCGGCCCTCGTTTCACAGTTATTGCGGGCCCCTGTTCTGTTGAATCAGAAAATCAGTTTCAATCGACCGCCGAATCCGTGAAAACTTCGGGCGCCAGTATCCTCAGAGGCGGTATTTGGAAAATGCGCACTTCGCAAAAGGCCTTTCAAGGGCTGGGAAGTGACGCCTTTGAACTTATTAAAAAAGTAAAAGCGCAAGTTGGCTTGC
>JAYVIY010000246.1:0-22145 GCA_043769795.1 Pseudobdellovibrio sp.
GCGGACACGCGGATGTGGCGACCACGATGAACTATGTTCATATGATCACCGGAAGCGTTAATAAAGTCGCAAAAACTTTTTCAATAAAACCTGATGAAGTGGCGCAAGTGATCGCGCTAAAAGTGGTGTAATTGAATAAAATGTTCGGTGAAATTCGGTCGAGTGCTGTTTCCCGTAACCAATTGGTAACCAATTTTCAGAAAGAATTTCTGAAAATTATTTTTTGGAAATTTTCAAGTGATTGATTTCACTGAAGAAAAATTGGTTGCGGGGGCAGGATTTGAACCTACGACCTTCGGGTTATGAGCCCGACGAGCTACCGGGCTGCTCCACCCCGCGACAGATATTTGTGTCTGTAAACTAAGGCCTGAACCAGCCAATGTCCAGCAGTTTTAATCTGATAGTACAAAAACCCAAATATTTCGCCAGTTTTCTGTGCAGCAAAATCGTATTCAAAGCTTTTAAGCTACTTTTCACCACGTTATTTTTGTATAAACTCGAGCATGATTTCAAAAGCGGTATTTTTCCTCACACTTTCAGCGCTGCTCTTTGGCTGCATCAGCACCAGCAGCAACCCGAATGATCAGTGTTTTTTACGGAATCAAAGATTAGTTGATGATGGCTTCTGGGTCGAAGTGGCGCACTACGGAAGCGAAGCCAAAAAGACGATACTGATTATGCCCCCGACCGGAGGAGAAAACGTCATCGATCGCAGTTACGCAAAGATGTTTTGTGAAGCCGGTTACGAAGTTTTTATTTTAAAAGAATGGTCAAACCAGTACGAAAAAGATGTTGAGCTAGAACTGCATCAGAGGTTTTACGAGCGCTCGCAGAAGGCCATTGAATTAGTTTTAAAGGAAGTTAAAGAAACAAGCCAGATCGGTTTGTTGGGTACGAGCGTAGGCGCTTTGTTTTCAGAAGTGGCCGCAAGTATTCAACCCAGAATCAATGCCGTATTTGTCATTGTTGGTGGGGCGCCGATTGCGTCGATTATTGTTAACTCAGACCAGCAGGCCATGATCGACTTAGCTGAACGAAGACGGCAGAGATACGGGTTCAGTTCGAAAGAGCAGTACCAAACAGCCCTATCTGCAAAGTTTAAGTTAGAACCCATGAGTTTAGGTGATGGTTACAAAAATAAAAAATTAGGTGCACTGATTGCGTTAGATGACACCACCGTGCCCACAGCTGCACAGAAAAATTTGGTAGCCCTGTGGCAAACACAGACCGTGATTGAACGCAACAATGGCCATTTTTGGGCTATTGTGAACGCGTGGCTCTTTGATTCAGATAAGATTCTTAACTTTTTCGAGACCTCGCTCAATTGAAATCTTATGTTACATCTGTTTTTATTTTGTTAAGCGCCTTGGTTTGCAGGGCTACTGATATCATAAAAAATGACGATTTCAATTATGACGTAACGATTGAGGCTGAGCACAAGATCCGTTTGATCGATAAAAATAGTGAGGCCTTGCAAGCTCGGCTTGATCTTATTCGCGAAGCCAAATCATCAATTAAAATTGAGGTTTTCTATTTTAACCCCGATCAATCGGGAAAAATTATCTTAGCTGCCCTGTTAGAGAAAAAAAAACAAAATCCCGGTATTGAAATTCAACTGCACCTCGATAGCTGGGGCTCTGAAGACTTCACCGATTCATATATTTCGCTGCTGCAAAGAAATAATATCGAAGTTAGAAAATATAACGGAAGCCGCATCTTTGGTTTTGGCCCAGAAAGAAAAAATCACCGTAAAACCTGGCTCATCGATGGAAGTTTGGCCTTAATAGGTGGCTTCAACGTGGCTGATGAGCACTTGGGTTTTTCAATGACTTACAACATGATCGATCGCGATATTTTAATCAAAGGTCCGGTGCTTAAGTACATGCTTGAAGCTTACACAAAACTTTGGAATCAGAGCGCGAGTTTTGTAGCAAGTAGTAAGCCGGACCCCGACTTAAAAATTCAGCCTTGGTTTTCTGATCAGAAATCCGTGATGCCTGAATGGGTTAGCGTTCCTAAGATTCGCTTTCTTACGAATATCAGGCGCGAGGGCGAACCTGAAGCGTGGCTTAAAAATCAATTAGATCTGATTTTATCATCCGCAAAAAAGCAAATCGTCATTGAAGCTAAATATTTTATGCCGTCAGTTTCAACACTTTGGATACTGAATGAGCGACTAAGTGCAAAAATTGCTTTAGATATATTAACTAATCGCGAGGCCTCAGAACATCCGATCGATGAGCTCATGGTCTTCTTTGGCCGCTTTTTACTGAGCTACTTAAAGTTGAACGGGGCGATGATTCACTACCTCAGCGATACATCTTTAGGGACTGCACAAGGCCTGAATAGCGAGAGCCAAAAGGCGCGCTGGGGAACCCATGCAAAAACCATCGTCGTTGATGACCGTGTGATTATCGGTTCGTATAACATGGATTTTTTAAGTGGCTATTTAAATATTGAACAGTTCGTGGTGATCGATTCAGAAGACTTAGCGCAAAAAACTTTGCATTCGATCAGAGCGCGCGAATTGTAATATAATTTTGAGTTAGCTCGCTCGGCTGCTGATAGAAACGTAGCAGCTTTGCAGATCAGACATGTAATCATTGTTATCGAATTTGGCCGCAAAATTAGTTTGCAGTTGTTTAATCATTTCGATCAATCTTGAATTTGAACGTAAAAGCACATTGACGATATCGGCTGAGAGTTCAACTTTTGAAGTTTTAATTTTAATAATTAATGTTTCAAGTAAATTTGTGAACTCAGCAATTTCGCCGAAACCCACAGAGAGTGATCCGCCCTTGAGGTTGTGAGCCACATAGAACATTTTTTCAACACCCGCTTTGAAATTTGATGAAGCCGAAACTCCTTCGAATAACCTCTGAACCTCTTCCAGATTCATTAGAGCTTCGACGAGAAAATCTTGTTTTATTTCAATTTCGAAACTAGACATTTCTACTCAACTCTCTAAAATCAATTTCTTTAAAGTTTTTATTCATAAAATCACCACTTGAATATAACAGATCTCATTAAATACACGAAACGGAATTACCATATTTGGTCTATCGGATGTAAATTCTGGTAAATCTGAAGTTTTACCCGGGTGCGGCAGAGCCATACCCAACGCGTAACCTTCACGATTAAGTTTTCCCTTGGCCAGACCATAACAAACATTTGAAATTTCACCGAGCACATCAATCACTTCAACCATATCTGGCACCCCGGTGCAGCCCATCATTGCATTATAAAGTGAAACAAGTGCATTCTGCGTAAAGTGAAAGCGAATTTGCCCTTTAGCGGGCAACGTCTGAAAATCGAGGTAGACAGAGTATTCAGCTGGAGCTTTCCAGTTTTTATCAGTGAAAGCCTTTTCAAAAATGCTGTTGGTGTGCGCCATTGTTTGAAAGGTTTCATCCACACCACTAGCCAAATTGAGCATGAGCTCATTTTCTAGAATAGGATATGAATAGATATTAACGGCCGCGCCCATTTTATTTCCCTGCCTAGTTGGCTTATCGGTTAACTTTTTTACAAATTTAATAAATTGACCAAATTCTCAAAGAGAACTAGACCAAAACAAAAAATCATCTAGACCAAGGTTGGGTTCTGATGTTTTTTGACCGGATTTTAACAGAATTTGCAGCGCATTTCGTAGCGTTCTTGATAGGTTCTTTACAGCTTTTTTTTACAATGCAGCTACAAATCAGCTATGACTTTTTCTGCAACCGCAAATGCGAACTCTCGGGCGAGTTCAGGTTTTTTTAAGGATTCGAGATTCTGAAGTTTAAATCTCTCCGAAAGCGTCTGCAGGGCATTTTCTTTTTCGCAGACTCGTAAAAAATCAAGCGCGAGTACATTGGTCGTGCCTTCCCAGATAGAAAAAACCTGAGCATCGCGCAGCAGCCGAGGTATACCGGTGTTTTCGATATAACCCGCACCACCAAAGCACTCAAGCGCCTCACTGGCAATTTTCAAACATTTTTTACCAGTGTAAAGTTTTACAATTGGTGTCAGCGCCCGAAGTAATTTTTTTTCGGTTTCGGTGGCCACGTTTGTTTCTTCTTTACCCAGCAATTCAACGACAAAAAAAGTAAGTTTAAAACACTTTGCAAATTCATCTTCAAGGTCTTGCAAGGTTTTTTTGTGCAACGGATGATTTATGATGAGCTGTCCGAAGGCCTTTCTTTGCGTGGCATAACCGGTAGCCAGATCAATTGATCGTCGCATATGCCCTAATGCACAGATTGAATTATAAATGCGCGTAATATTAAGTACACTCGCAATCCGCTTAACGCCTTCATTAGCCTTTCCGATCAGTTGAGCTTTGCTTCCGTTCAAAGAAAGTTCAGCGGTAGGTAAAGCGAAGGTGCCAAGTTTTGCTTTAAGGCGGTTGATGAGAATATGATTGTTTGCGGTCTCAAGATAAAAAAGTGAAAGTCCGGGCTCGCCTTCAATTTTTGCAAGCGTTAAGGCCATTTGTGAGTTGGTGGCCGAAGTAAACCACTTTGTACCGAAGAGTTCATAACTTCCGTTAGCGCCGAGCTTTGCGTAGGTCGAGGTGCCGCTCACATCTGAGCCCCCCGTCTGTTCGGTCATCCATTGGCCCGATGTCCAAAAATTTTCAGGCACTCGCGAAGTTAAGTTCTTAAAAGCTTTTTGTTTGAGCTCAACGCCAGCATGAAGTTCAATGGCGCGCGCGGCTCCGTCGGTCATGGCTAGTGGGCATGAGAAAAATGCGCTTGACGGCGAATAGAGATACAAAAGTGCCATTTGGTAAACGCGCGAAAATTCGCCTTGCTTGCGTTCATAGGCGGTGGCGACGATTCCTTCGGTGGCGGCCGCTCGTTCAAGATTTTTCCATGACTGACTATTACTGATCTGATCAATACGTCGCCCCCACGGATCGTATTGGGTCAAAACCGGAATATTTTTTTCAGAATCGTCACTCCAGGTCAGCCATTCGTTACAGGCTTTCTCACCGACTTGCTTCAAGTGAGTGATGATCTCTTTAAGGTAAGTGGCGGGAATCTTTTGATTAATATAGTTTACAAGATTCAGGTCGGATTCAAAAGTGTTCGTCAATTTTGCCATGGGTTGAAAGAATTCAGTTTGTTGCATGCTTTATCATTTTCTATTCGAAAAAAAATGACAACACTTTTAAGTTTCTCGACTTAGGCCGTGAGGGTGATTTAATGCATATAACAATCGGTTTTTTTAAAATAAAATAAACTCAGAATGGCTGAATTAATTACGGTGAGCAAAAATGATTTTTTATTTCGACAGGATGACGTGGCCGATGCCATGTACATCGTCAAATCAGGAAAGCTCAGCCTTGTTATTTCTGATAGCGAAACGGAACAAGAGGTTGATACCGCTAGCATGGGGCAACTTCTAGGTGAAATGTCGCTTTTTGACAAAAAGCCCCGTAGTGCCGGCGCAAAGGCCCTCATTGATTCGGTGGTGGTTAAACTACCTTACGCTAAACTTGAGAACGAACTGGGCACTATGCCCGATTGGGTCAAGCTTGTACTTCGAAAACTTTCAGAAAAAATCAGAGAAGCCAACGTTAAAATTTTAATCAACTCGTCGAACAAAAAAAAGTAGGTTCAATGTCTGACTTCAGCGTCGTCAAAAAAGATCAGTTATTATTTGAAGAGGGTGATTTACCGGATGCAATGTACATCGTGAGATCTGGACAGTTCGCCATATTTATCAGAGAGGGAGATGTAGAAAAAGAAGTGGCCCTTGCCGGCCCCGGAAATCTGATAGGGGAAATGGCCTTATTTGACAAAAAACTACGAAGCGCCAGCGCTCGGGCCACCACCGATTCAAGTGTTGTGAAGCTTCCTTACGATCAGCTGGATAAACAACTTGAAACTTTGCCTGAATGGGTCCGCATTACGATGAAGACCCTTTCAGAAAAATTGCGAAGCACAAACAAAAGATTTTTTTAGTTTTTGATTACTTTTGCGGTGATTTCAAGAATGCGCTCAGCGATTTGCGCCTTATCGGGCGTCAGGCACTCACCTTTTCTATTTAATGTTGATTCCCATTTATAGTAACCCTTGCTGTAATCTTTTGGTCCGCGATTCCAGTGCCAGAAATTATTCGGGCGCTCTTCTTCGGTAGGTGCCGATTTTGTGTAATCATTTACCCATAAGAAAAATCGATTCGTGGTGCCGCCCTTTTCGATAAGGTCTTTCATTCCTGCAGGAGGATTCTTGTAGAATTTGTTAAGCTCATTGTAGGCTTTTAGGCCACACTCGATCGCTAATTCAGGAGCACGCCCCGGAGTGTCGTCGTTTTTGGTTTCACCCTGAAAACCCCAAAGCACGTCATTTGGATAATCAAATTCTTTACCTTCTACGAAAACCCAATACTCGCCGCCGGTAAGCTCAAAACCATTCAGTGTGTACTCTTTCATTTCGGACGGGTTAGAAACTTCTTCCTGTGCCTGAATGTGAAGGTTGATAAATAACGAAACCAAAATAAATAAAAATATTTTCATGAGAAGCCCCCTGTTTTGTCTGATTTGACCTGAGGAGACTCTCTAAAAAAAAGGCCCTTGTCTATTGAAAATAAATTAAAGTTTATGCTGAAAAACTAGCCACAGCGCTGAGCAATTTCGAAAGCTCAAAAGGTTTCGTGAATATCTTGGTAATGCCGAGCTCTTTGATTCTTGCAGGAGATAAGTCATTGTAGGCCGAACAGACAAAGAGTTTTGGATGCGGCTCCGGCATTTTTTTAATATTTTCTAATAAATGAAATCCGTCGCCATTGGGCATGCGAATGTCGGTGATGATCATGTCGTATTTATTATTATTTACTTTTGTAAGCGCATCATTGCCGGATTCGGCTAAGTCAACCACGGCCCCGTAAAGCATAAATGCCTCGGCAAGAATTTCTCGGATGAGCTCTTCGTCGTCGACGATCAAAATTTTAATATTATCAAACCTGTACACCATGAAGTTTCAAGTTTAACCCAGTAAAAATTTTCGTCATTAATTAAAATAAAAAACCAAATCGAGGGCCAGTTTTACGCGCCCCGGATTTGGTATAAAATCAGAACTTTTAGAGGCCAAGGGGCTTTTTGCGCCTTGGCTCATCATTATTTGAAAATTATCGGATGTTTATGTCGTAATGTGATCAAACCGTGAGTTGGATCGTAAGGCGAAAGCCCTACGGCCACAGAATCACCGACCACGACTTTAATATTGAATTTTTTCATCTTACCGCAAAGCCGCGCTTTCACATTAACTCCGTTTTCTAAAGTTATGTGATAAACACCGCCGCCTGATAAATCTGAGATTTTACCATTTAAGGTAACTAAATCGTCTTTAGACATCTAATTCAAACCCGGATTTAGTATCGTGAGCTTCTACCGAAGTTGCTGCCGCCACCACCGGTACGTTTTTCACGAGGAACCATTGGTTTAGCTTCAGAAACATTCATAGCGCGACCTAATTGGTCAGAACCATTTAATTTTTCGATTGCTGTAGCTGCATCTGTTTCAGAAGCCATTTCAACAAAAGCAAAACCTTTGCTGCGTCCAGAATCGCGATCAGTAATGATTTTTGCTGATTCAACGGTACCGAATGAAGCGAAAATATCGCCCAATGATTGATCGTCCATGTTAAAAGATAAGTTACCTACGTAGATTTTTTTTCCCATTAATTCCTCCTCGGATAGGGTTGCCAACTAAAGAGGAGAACTAACAAAACGCTATTTCACTCAAGAGAGACTGTTATTGAAGTTTCATCTTACACCACTTGCGGCCTGGCACCTAAGGAATTTAGCTTTCCTTAAACAAAAGGAGCTAGTAAAGGGGGTTTTAGCCTAACTATTGACCAGTTTAGACCAATATAGCCTCGCCTAGTAAGCAAAAATGATCTTGTCTGAAAATACCTGCTCTGCGAAAATAAGCATTATGCTCTATGGGAACGAATCCATTTCGCAATACACCCCTACTAATATAGCCATTTGGATGCTCATGGCCTTTCAAGCCGGAACCATTAATATCGGTGGTTTTTTAGCCTGTCATCGCTTTGTATCTCACGTAACTGGTTTTGCAACTTTCTTCGGAAATGAAGTCACAGAAAATGGCACAGGGGCTGCGATTGGCCTGCTCATGGTGCCTTTGTTTTTTCTTTTTGGTTCAATGCTCAGCGGATTTCTGGTTGATCTCAGGCTTAAACTCCATAAAAAACCCAAATATTACATCGCTTTCGGACTCATGTTTTTTTTAACCTTAGTGGTGCTCACCGCCGGTGTTTCCGGAAATTTCGGTGTTTTCGGAAAAGCTTATGATCACTTTACCGATTCGACTCTGGTTGCACTTTTATGTCTGATCTGTGGAATTCAGAACGGCACTATCACTGCGGTTTCAAAGTCCGTGGTGCGCACCACTCACCTCACCGGAATTACAACGGATCTAGGTGTGGGTCTCGTCCGATTTTTTTACAGAAAGAAGTTAAAAGAAGACTACTCTGAAAGTCAGGCTAATTTCATGCGAATGGGAATTATTTTATTTTTTCTGCTGGGTTCGGTGATTGGCGCCTTTGTATTTAAAAAATTAGGCTACTTGGGCTTTGTACTGCCGGCTTCTACATCAGGGCTTCTCTTTTTTTTGATGCTTTACTTTCAAGCCACCAGAAAAGCCCAATGACCAAGAATTGAAAGCACACCGGAAACAATCAACACATATCCCGAAATAGTCTGGTAGCGCAGCGGAGAGCCGCTGATCAAGGCCTTCATAAACCCAGTAAACACCAAAAAGGCCGGAAGCGAAGAGGCCCAGAAAATCATTATAATCAGAATAGATTCGTAAATGCTTTTCATCTGCGAGGATAGCATTAAAAATGTATATAGCCAGCCACAGGGAAATAAGCCAGTTAACAGACCTAAAGCCAGCGGAAATCGATTCACCAAAGCTCTATTTTTCTCAAGCAGTGTAAATTGCATTTTATAAAACTTAAAAAGAAACGGCCGCTTTCTCAGAATATTTAACTGCGTCAGTCCATAAAAAATAAAAACTCCTCCGAACAATAGCGAAGCCAATAGCTTGATCGGGCGCGAATCGGAATCAATAAAAAAATGTGTTCCGAGAAAAAGAAGCGCACCTAATATCAGATAGGAAATCAGCCTTCCGATATGATAACTCAGAAACTGCTTTTTTGCGCTGAAATTACAACTCAAAGGACCGCACATGACTCCGCAGTGCCAGCTGCCTAGAAAACCCATAACTAAAGCCGAAAGCAGAATTGAAATTTGCACTATTGCACCTTAATAAAAAGAATTTGTCTTTTCAGAGAATTATTTTCTGAACTCAATATGAACTCAAGTTGGGGGCTCGAATGTGTGAATCTCTCTTCATCGATTTCAATGAAACCGGGAAGCTTCAGATCTTGGCCCACTGATAACTCAGTAGATAAGGCCGGAGTTAAAAGTCTGTACCCCTCTGTCTGATTTCTATCCGAAAGTTTAAGCTGAATTTTTTGAACAGTATCGGTTTGATTGCGTATCGACAATTGAAGCTGATTCGTCAGAACTTTTTTACCGATTTCCTGACGAACAACAAAAGGTGCCAAATGGCCGCGGGTCACATAAAAATCAAATGGGCTGCGATGCTCTAGTGAGTAGACAAAGGCGATCGTAAAAACCAAAACTAATGACGAATAAAGCACCAGCCTGAATCTTTTAAAATCAATTTTTTTCTGATCGCCGGTTTCATAACGGATCAGATTGGGCTGCTTTTTTATTTTACTCATGACGTTGTTGCAGGCATCAATACACATTCCGCAGGCGATGCATTCAAACTGAAAACCTTTGCGGATATCAATTTTTGTAGGGCAAACCTTTACGCAAAGTTGACAGTCAATGCAGTCACCAGAATCAAACGTCTGCTGTTTTGCACTGAGCCGTGCTCGGGGCTCCCCTCTGAGTGCATCGTAGAATACAACCAGCGAATTGCTGTCGATCAAAGCGTTTTGAAAGCGCCCGTAAGGACAAATTACAAAACAAAGTTTTTCGCGGAAAAACCCGAAATTAAGAAACAGAAAAACGCTCATGAGTGTAAGACTGATAAAGGCATTCAGATGCAGAGCGGGCCCTTCGATGATGTACTTGGTAACCGCTTCACTACCGAGAAAGTACGCCACAAAAGAATGCGCGAGCAACCAACAAATGATGGCAAAAACAAAGTATACAGAAAATATTTTTAGTTTTTTCAGTGGACTATCTTCCGACTTTAAAAGTAACTGACGTTTTAGGCTTCGACCGAGAAGAAGCCTTTCGATGCGATTAAAAAGCGCATGCAAAAAAACGGATTGCGGACAGGTCCAACCGCACCAGAGCCTACCGAAAAGGGCTGTCACGGTAAAGATGGCAAGAATCAGAATGATTAGCAGAAAAAATAAAAAAGGCGCATCATGCGAAAAGAAAGTAATTCCGAAAAAAACGAAATGACGACTAAACACATCGATTAAAATCATCGGCTGGCCGTTAATTTTAATCCAGGGTGTGAGCATAAAAACTAAAATTAAAAATGGCTGCAGCAAATTACGGATTTTCTGCAGCTTTCCGTTGACCTCAGCGGGCCCTGAAAATGAGTGCACTTTTATTTGACCTCTTTTTTGACTCTTAAGCCGTCTGGCGCCTTGGGGTTTACTGGGTTTGAACCAATTTTTGAGAAAACAAAGGCCGCAACATTTTTTATTTCAGTTGGCTTCAGAAGGCTTTGCCAAGCGGGCATTCCTTTAACTGTAGAGCCATTGCTTATGACTTTTACAATATCGCGGCGCTGGCCCGTTCCGTTGACCCAGTACTCATCGGTGAGATTGGGGCCGATTTTACCTTCAAGACTTAGCCCGTGGCACATGGCGCACTTATCACTGAAAATCTGCGCTCCTTCAAGCAGAAATTTTTCATTTTTCATATAGGTTGTTAAACTCTCCTCTGTGTCGGTCGGCAGTTCAGCTGCATTCTTTTCGATGTTCTTTTGGTAAATGGCTAAGGCCTGGTCGTACTCTTGTTTCAGACTGGGGCCGCCACCCATTTCATAGTGAAGCCAATAAAGAAAAGCATAGATCACGGTCAATATAAAAAGCCAGCTCCACCAGGTTGGCATCGGATTATTTTCTTCGACGATACCATCAAATACTGAGTGAACTTTCGATTTGTCGTTTTCATTCGTGTTCATCGTCGGCTCCTTTCAATAGCGGCTTAAGACTGAGTTCGTCATAAAAAGATTTTTTCTGAACGATGATTGTCCAAGCTAAAGCACCGAGAAAAGTTCCCATGAAGAGAACAAAGCCCACAACAATAAGATGAGCATCTGAAAAATTTAAGAACGTCTGCTTAAACATTTATTTACTACCTTTCTGGCCGAGCGCCTGCAAGTAGGCGATCATGGCTAATATTTCTTTGCCTTTTAATTTTTCAAGTACACCTTGTTTGATGAGTTCTTGCTCGATCGCTTCAGCTTGCGCTTGCGCCATAACATCTGCATTTCTGACTTCGTCTTCGCTATAAGGCACCCCCAGATTTTTAAGCACATTGAGTTTCTTTTTGATCTGGCTGAAATCGATATTTTTTGTAATCAACCAACTGTACGAAGGCATTATTGATTTGGGCTGAAGCAGTCGTGGATCAATCATATGTTGGTAGTGCCACATATCAGGATATTTTTTGCCGACTCTTGAAAGGTCGGGACCGGTGCGTTTAGATCCCCACTGATAGGGGTGATCGTAAAGTGACTCTTCAATTGTTGACGGATCGCCATAACGAAGTTTTTCATCCACCAAAGGGCGAATCTGCTGCGAGTGACAGACATAGCAGCCTTCGCGTACGTAGAGATCCCGCCCCTCTTGTTCAAGGGCTGTAAAGGGCTTAATTGTCAGACCCGGATTTACATAACGTTGCACATTCAGCGTAGGATATATTTCGATGACGGTGCCGACTAAAATGGCCACTAAAGCTAGAACTGTGAAAAGTGTTGCATAGCCTTCAAGATTGCGAGCGTCAGTTTTTGTTTTGATATCACTGATGTTGTCGTTAACAAGATTGGTTATCGGTGTATCGGTTAACGGAAGTTTTTTTGAACGCATCGTTTTTGTTATATTGTAAACCATGACCAAAAAACCCGCGATGTAAAGTAAACCGCCAAGAGCTCGGACCCAATAAAGCGGAAGGATACGTGTTAAGGTTTCAATGAATTCGGGATAGACCAACTGCCCGTCAGCTCCGATTTCTTTCCACATGAGCCCTTGAGTAATGCCGGCCACAAGCATTGAAACGTAATAAAGAATGATTCCGGTTAGGCCCAACCAGAAATGTTGTTCTGCCAATTTTTTTGAATAAAGTTCAGTTTTCCAGAGTTTTGGAATGATGTAGTAGAGCATTCCGAAAGCAAGAAATCCGTTCCATCCTAAAACACCGCCATGAACGTGACCGATAATCCAATCGGTATAGTGACCGAGTGAGCTGATTGATTTGATCGAAAGCAGTGGGCCCTCAAAAGTGGCCATTCCATAAAACGTCAGTGCGGCAATAAAAAATTTCCAGACCGGCTCGGTGCGAACGGCGCTCCAGCGACCTTTGAAAGTCATAAGACCATTGATCATGCCTCCCCAACTTGGCGCCCAGAGCATAATTGAAAACACCATACCGAGCGTTTGTAACCATTCCGGTAAAGAGGTGTAGAGCAAATGATGGGGCCCAGCCCAGATATAAATGAAAACCAAGGCCCAGAAATGAATAATTGAAAGCCGATACGAATAGATCGGCGCATTCACAACCTTCGGAATATAATAATACATTAACCCCAGAAAGGGAGTTGTTAAAAAGAAGGCCACCGCATTGTGACCGTACCACCACTGCACTAAAGCATCCTGCATGCCGCCCCAGACCGTATAACTTTTCATAAAACTAAACGGAATAGCCACCGAGTTGATAATATGCAGAACGGCAATGGTAACAATCGTTGCAATGTAAAACCAAATGGCCACATACATGTGCTTTTCGCGTCTTTTGTAAATTGTGCCGAAAAAGTTAACTGCAAAAATAATCCAGATCACAGTGATTAATATATCAATGGGCCACTCAAGTTCGGCGTACTCTTTTCCCTGAGTGAAACCTAGCGGAAGCGAAATGGCCGCACAGACTATTATCAACTGCCAACCCCAGAAATGCAGCTTGCTCAAAACGTCCGAAAATAATCGTGCCCGCAACAATCGCTGTGTTGAATGATAGATCCCAGCAAATACGGCGTTACCCGCAAAAGCAAAAATGGCCGCATTGGTATGCAGAGGGCGAAGGCGACCGAATGTAAACCACTCAAGTCCGGTATTCAGAGGCCAGAACGCCAACTGCAGCGCTGCAAGCAATCCCACAGCAAAAGCCACTCCGGCCCAGATCATTGTGGCTAAGATAAATTGCCTTACGATCTCATCGTCGTAGGAGTTAACTTTCAGATTAGTGCTCATGTTTATTCCCTTCATTAGTTACTTTTTTTAAATAATCTTCTTTAAGTATTCGGTAAGCCGGTGTTTCAAGATCGTCAAACTGGCCTCGCGATGCGGCCCAAAGGTAGCAAGCCACAAAACTCGCAGACAACATCAAGGCCACCGAAACCATAAATAGAATTGTACTCATCGCAATCTCCAGACCGTATGCATGGTAATTAAAAATGAACTCAGCGGCATAAGAACCGCAGCGAAAAGCGGATTTATGAAACCTGAAAGGGCGAGAATTCCGCCGACAGTATTGTAGAGAACCGCAAACAATAAATTATATTGCATGGTTTTCTGAATTTTTTTTGCCAGTTCGAAAATTTCATAAATTGCGTTAAGATTTTTTTGCGGAGCATAGATGTCGCTGACCTGCAGAGTGGATTCAAAAGGGCCCTTGATAGCAAAACTGACATAGGCTTCATTTAAACCGGGAATATCATTGAGCCCGTCACCGACAAAAAGGCAGGGATTAAACTGAGCGATAAGCTTTTTTTTAGAATCTGCGGATTGCTCGGCAAAAACAAAAGCCGGACGTATCCCGATCTTTTTTGAGACTTCCAGCGCCCGGCTCCGGCGATCGCCCGAAAGCATCATGACGTCGATGCCCGTGGCATTGAACCAGTCAACAGCCTGCGCCGCTTCCGGATGAATTTTTTCTTCGAAATAAAGGTAGACCGTCTTTTTTTCATTAATTGAGAAATCGACCTGTATTGTATTTAAGTTTTTGTCTGCATTTGATTTTATAATTTTATAATGATGGCCGTTATATTCGGCCTCAATACCCGCTCCTGAAATTTCAGTGACCTGTTGAAATTTTTGGACTTCAGAATTCGGCCAGAGATTTCTGAGGCTGCTAGCCACTGGGTGCAGTGAATTTTTCTCGAGCCCCAGAATCAAAGATTTATTTTCAGCGGAAACATCAGGGGGAAATGTTTTTACTAGTTGCAATTGTGAAGAGGTCAGAGTTCCGGTTTTATCAAAAACCACACGCTTTATGCGAGTGAGTCTTTCAAAAACCGAGGCCGATCTCACAAAGAAACCTTCTCTTAATGCGCGTTTCAAACCTAACCCATAGGCTAATGGAGTACCGAATGCAACCGCACAAGGGCATGCAATAGTAATGAGAGCCAGACATCGGGTAAACGCCACAACGCCGAGCTCTTTATAAGTGAAAATGAAGAAAAGTGCAGCCAATGAAAAAACAAACACTGTCAGCCGGTGGGCAACAAGGTCTGTAAGAGTCTGAATTTGGTTTTTGCCGCTACTATCAAGATCAAGTTTATTCAGCGCAACTGCAAGCTGGCTGGCTCGGGCTTCTTTTAATACTGTCATTTGCGATGATTCATTGAGGAGACGGCTACCTGAAAGAATTAAATCACCTTGATGCTTTTTTTGCGGATACGCTTCACCGGTCAGAAAGGAGAGATCAAAGTCAGCCTCTTTAGCCACCAAATACGAATCACAGGGAAGAAGTTGGCCCCGCTTAAGCACGATCGTATCTCCGGATGAGATCTGGTGATACACAAGATTCTTATTTTCTGCAAAACTGATAACCTCAAAAAGGTCGCGTTCAAACAATTCGGTGAATATATTTTTAGGCAGCAATTTTTCCTGATGAAACTTAAAAAGATAGCGGGTCAGCAAAATCAAAAAAATAAAACTTGAGGTGGAATCAAAATAGACTTCATCGGTACCAAGAATAAGTGCATAGGCAGAAAACAGAAAGCCCGCCCAAAGCGCGAACACGATCATTAAGTCGACGTTAATTCGACGAACAAGAAGACTCGTCCAGGCCTTTTTATAAAAAGGCACCGCTACGTAAAATAGAACAGGTAAAAAAATAAAAAAACTGATCCATTTAAATACCTGATTCAACGTGCCTTCAAGCCCTGCATAGATCGGCACTGAAAACAGCATCGCATTACCGGCAATGGCTGCCGCCACCCCAATTCTCTTTAAGTCACTTTTGTTCTCGAGAACTCTGGCCTTTTCATAATCACTTGCTTCTTTAAGCGGCGTCGGTGAATACCCTAACTGTTCAATGGCATCGCAAAGTGAGCCGAGCTTAAATTCATTTTTGACAGACACTGTGAGTGTTCGCTTTGAAAAATCTAACTTTGAATGGATCACCGAATCGCAAAAACTGGGAAAATCCTCAAGCAAATGAACACAGGAAGAACACTGTAGCCCCTCGATATAAAACCTGAATTTTTTGAAAACAGGACATTTTGAAAAATTGAACTCGCGCCCAAGCCCATCATCGTTGAATTTTTCGTACTTGGCAGAAATCGCAGGCTTTAACTTTAAAGGCGAAGCCCCACTTTTTATCCAATTTGATAAAAGTTCGCAACTTTGACAGCAGAATTGAACTCCGGCTTCAACCGGAGAATTGCAATAGGTACATTGAAACATAACCCATCATAAAGAAGCGAAGGGCTTTAAAATATGATGTCGGTCATAAATGACTATGAATTTGCTTTTTCGATGAGTTTATTTTTAGCAAGAATGCTGAAGTTTTTGTAATTCTGGGAAATAATGCCTTCTTTTTCGAACTGCGCCAAAGTACGTATAACGGTTTCGGTGGTGGTTCCGGCCCACTCAGCTATTTCTTTGCGCGTCCAGGTTGAAGCGGCAAATTTTTCATCTAAAAATAAAAGTGCATCGGCCACTCTTGCAGGGGCACCCTTATCGATCTGATCGACCCACTTTGACTCGGCCTGATCCAAATCTCCGGTCAATTGATTAATCATTTTAAGGCTGAGTTCAGGGTGGCAATTAAACATTTCAATAACTTCTTTACGCGGTAAAAAACAAACTTCGGTATTTTCCATGGCAATGGCCGACTTCTTGTAGGTTTCACCGCTAAAAAAGGTTCGATATCCCAGCATACCACCCGGGCCAACTATTCTTACTGTATGGGCTGTGCCTTCTTCATTTAAGGTCTCAAGTTTGACAATACCACTTCGTACCGAAAATAAACCCAATGGGCTATCTCCGGCTCTGAAAATGGTGTCTCCCGACTTATACCGGCAATCAGCCTTAATTTTACTGATAACGTCAGAGATTTCATCTGAGGTCGAACACATGAATCCCTTGTTTTTAGTTTCGCACTTATCGCAGTCGGTTGTGGTGTGTTTCGGGGGAGCTGATTTCATTTAATGCTAAAGTACTCAAAAATTGCTTAATTTTCAACACTTAATTCGAAGGACAAGGCAGCAAAAAAATGCTTAACTTTGAATATGAATTCTTTATTAATAAAAAACAAATGTCGAAGAAATTAGTTTTATTTTCAATTTTTTCAGGCTTGCTGCTAATTATTTCCTTCGCCTGCTACCCGCTACAGTCTGATGACTTGTATATGTACTTGGCTTTAGGCCGTGATTTTTTTACAAAAGGGTCTTTTCCGGCAACGGACCCCTTTATCTACTCGATCGATCAGTACCACTGGCCGCTGATGCATCATTGGCTGGGAATTTTGAGTTTCTATGCGGCCTACACAATTGGTGGCTTTGATGCTGTGATCATCTATAAACTCATCATCTTAGCGGCCATCTTTTCTCTGCCGTTGCTCTTTGTAGATAAGCTGAAACCGTCGGTAATTTTGGTATGGATGCTATCGGTCTTGGTTGCTCTGTTTGCGATGTCTTTCAGACTCATGGAGCGAACGTCACTGCTCGCTGATCTCCTCAACGTGGCTGTCCTAGCGGTGCTATTGACAGAGCAACATAAACCCGGACGACTTAAATACTTTTTGCCGCTGATCTTTCTATTTTGGGTGAATATTCACCCTTCTTTTCCTTTGGGATGGCTGCTATTAGGACTTTTTTCTCTTCTTAACCTTACGAAAATAAAAGAAAACAACTATCAGATCTTTCTTGCCTTGTTTGCAAGTTCGATTCTCGTCTGTCTGATCAATCCGACCGGATTAAATGGATTGCTGTACCCGTTCAGTTTTGCGGCCAATCAAAGTGCAGTTTACCGTAAATACTATTTTGAATGGATGGCCACACTAGACCCTCTTTTTCGCTTCAGAATTCATAATTTGTTTTTGATGGCGCTAGTTACAATGAACCTGATTTTATTGTTTTTGAACAGAAAAGCTAAACCCTTCTTGGAATTAGCATTAAGTCTGTTTTTTTTAGCCTATGGATTTTATGCCATCCGATTCGTGGGAAGCATGTGTTTTGCACTGGTATTGATAAATTGTTTTTTGGCCGCAAAAATACCCGACTTTAAATTTCAAAAAAAATCAGCCGCGCTTCTCTGCGGATTACTGCTTGCGATTTCTGCAAAAAACATTTTTTTTGGTTACGATACAATTTCAGGGCCACGGCAGTTCGGACTTGGGGTCGATCAGCAATTCGTGCCCAGTGGTGGAGTTTCATACATTAATCTGCATCCCGAGATCGGTCGGGTTTTTAATTCTCACTTGGTGGGTAACTATTTAGCCTGGGTGTGGAATGGTGAGCGTAAGATTTTTTATCATGGCTTTATTACTGACACCGACTTCTATCTGAAAGACTATGTCACATTTTATCAAAGCCGCGAAACTTTCGATAGGCAGGTTAGTAAATTTCAAATTGATGCTTTTCTACTTGACCGATTTGTCGGAAACGAACTCTTGCTTAGTATCTTGACCCAACACCCAAACTGGAAGCTGAGTTATAATGACTCCTCTTCGCTGGTGTTTGTTAGGAAATTCCGCGCCCCTTAAGTGTTGCCTTGAGTTTAGCCTGGTAGAGCTTCATCAGCACTTCCTCAGTTTCTTTTCCCTCGATCACACCAAGAGCCCTTGCAATAGCCTCTAGCGTTGACATCCCGTAACTGCTGCTCTCAGCACGTAAGTGATGAAGAGCTGTATTTTTTGTTTTAATCATCACCCTCGGAATGTCTTTAAGCTCTTCGTGCCGAACAGCCACTTTTGAGGCCTGCCTCCAATTGCCATCAGGCACAATCAATTGCACGGGTTTCTTAATCGATTTCATAAATTCAGCGTTCAGTTCATTGGCGTCTTCTGAGGGATAGAAGAGCAACGAAGTGTAATTTTCAGTGAGATCTTCGGTGAGATCTAAATTTTCATTCATCACGCCGCGAATTCGCATTAGACTGTTGGGAAGCGCATGAAGTGCAAGGCTTCCGCTGTTGGTCGTGCGCTTAAGTTCTTTTCTGTGCACCACCAGCAGCAAACGGGTTTTAAGCTCTAGAGTGGGTATCAATTCGCAGATACAGAGTGTGGGGTTCAGACCGCAACGCTCACAGGGAAACTTTGTTTTACGTTTTCGAAGATGAGGCATAACTATTGACTGGCCGGAATGCGCCCTTGAATTTTGGCTTTGAAGAAGTCTTTTTCAATTTTTTTATACGCCTCGTACTTCACGTTCGTGCCTAGAATATTTGCCTGCTTCTGAACGTATTCGTCTTCGAGTTCTTTCAACTTAGCGATGTCGTTTTTAATTCGGGATTTTTTTAAGTTCGGAATATTTTCGTTGATATTCTGAACCAATGCATTTGAATTTGAAATGACGCTGATAACTTTTTCTTCTTCAACTTTCCACTGGCGCAGAAAATAGCGGGTGGCATAAGTAACCCATTCCTGCTGATTTTTGGCATCCAGATAGACTTCGGCGAATCTTTCGGTGTAAAGCGTGGTTTCAACATAGCTATCGAAATACTTGTCGGACTTCGTAGGAATAAATTTATTTTCAGTGTCACGTTTCCGATTATCAAGGGCCATTTGGGCCATTTCTTCTTTAACCGGATCAATGTGGATCTTGTCGTACACAAATTTTGCTGCGAAGATGCACACAAGACCCATCATAAATCCCTTGGAAATAAGAGTGTAGTCTTCTTTGCGCTTTCGATTCTTCCAGTTTTCAAGTTGTTGAGCATGTTTTGATTCAGAGCCGGTGTTGAGTGCGCCCTTGATTTGAATGACCGAATTGATCAGTTCGAAGTTCTTTTCAAAGTCAAACTTGCCCGCTCCGCTTTTCGTCGAGAGCAATTCAAGCTTGGTCGCGATTTCCTGCGATAAGTCGACACTGAAATTTTTAATTGAATCGTTGTGGGCATCGCGGATCTTCTGCAATTCTTTTAATTCATTGGCTTTGAAATCGTCGAATTTTTTGGCTTCGGTACTTTTGAGTGCCGCATATTCATTTTCTAATTCGGCTTTTGCTTTGAGTTTTGAATCTTTAACTTGATCATTGAGCTTACTCATTTCGGCTTCTAAGATCTGCTTCTTTTCACTCATGATCGAAAAACTCATGTTCAATTTTGCTAAATCTTCACGGGCCTTTGAAATTTCGGCCAGAGCTGAATTTTTGTTCTGGTTAAAACTATTCAGTTCGCTTTCGATGGCCTTGTGACTTTCCTGGGTTTCTTTGAAAGAATCGGTAATAATCTGCAGGTTCTCTTTTTCTGCTTTAAGTAGACTGGTCACTTTGCTTAATTCAATCTCCGCTTCGTCTCGGAGCATTTTTGAGTCTTTAAATATTTTTTTATTTTCTTCGATGCTTTCCTGAGTTTTTTGCAACTCTTCGCCGTAAATCTTGGCGCGTTTGATATGCTCATTTTTTTCGTTTTCAAAATCAGCTTGAAATTGGATTTTACGCTTTAATATTTCGGTTTCGGCATCTGTGAGAAGCTTATGGCGCTCGGCAAACATGTCGGACCTGGTTTTTTCTATGGATAGATCCAGCTTAATCTTATTTTCTTTTTCAAAAGTAGACATCTGACGATCTTTTTCCTTGCGGATCAATTCATCATGTTCCTGCCACACTCGCTGAATTTCTTCATTGGCCTGCAAGCGCTTTCCGTCGAGGAGCACTTCGGTGTCGGTTCGTAGTTTTTTCAGCTCTTTGCGGGTGGTTTCAAGTAAATGGTCAACTAAACGCTTATATTCGGCATAAGCCTCGTCGCTGGCTTTTTTCGATAAAATACGGGTGTCGTTAACAATTTTACTTTTGGCAACTTCGGCGCTTTTTATAATGGCATATTTTTGATATTCAGCTTCTTGAATGATCTCTTTTGCATGCTCGCCCGGATTTTTGTATTTAGGTAAATCAAGGCCGACATTTTTAAAATTGATTCGATAGTCTTCTTCAGTTTTCGGAAAAGCCGAAAGGTCCATTAGTTTATTGAAGACTGGTTTGTCGGCTTCGTCCTGTACTTCAGGTTTTTCTGCTCTGACTTCGACCCGAGGCCTGACTTCACTGGGCGCTGAAGGGGGCACCGCCACCTCCATTTTAACTTCCGGTGGTTTAGCCTTCGCTTCTATTTTTGGTGCTGGTTTTGGTTCGATTTTTGGTTCAGGCTTAACTTCGATAATTGGTTCCGGAACCGGTTCGGGTTGAGCTTGCACCTTTGGAATTTCGTAAATTTCAGTTTCAAGTCGTTGCTGAGGTTCGACGTGAACAACGGGTTCGGCGTCTTCAATTCCTTTGAGGTCAATGAAAGGCACTGCCACCGGATCGACGTAATGTTCTGTTTTTTCGGATATTTTTTCAGCAGGTTTTTCAGCGGCTATTTCAGCAAGCGGTTCAGGAGTGAATTTTTCAGGCGGTGTTTCCGGGATTTTCACTTCTTCCGCCTTCACAGGGCTAATCAAAACGGTGTCTTCGCCGGCCGTTCCTTCAACGCGGATTTTTACAGAGACCGCACACTTTCCGAAAGTGAGAATGCAATTTTGTTGAACTGCAATATAGTTATCGGGATTGATCTTGTAACCATCAACGTAAACGCCATTCAGCGAGCCCAGATCCATAACATGGGGCACACCGTTGACGAGCTTGAGTTTCATATGCTCGCGCGAGATCCCGGCATCTTTGACCACTATATCAGACTTTCCACCACGACCAAAAACAGCTTCAGACTTATCTATTTCATAAGTCTGAGTCCGGTTCGGCATGATAGCCTCTAATATAATGATCTGTTTTTTACTGCTCATTTACCCATTTTCGTCTTCGTCAATTATTTAAGCCGCGGACGCTCCTGAAGTCTTTTTAGTTTTTGCAATCTCGAGATTCAAGGCCTCTTCCGCCAGTGCCTCGACCGGATCGCGGTTCTCATCAAATTTTTCATTTTGCTTTGGAACCACATTGTTATCAGAGCGGTACCATAATAAATCAAGAGAGCTTTCAAATCGGTCAACCAAAGACACATAAACGCGCTCCGGAGACAAACTTGTATTAATCACGTGTAAAGTCAGTGAAAAACCGATACCCGTAATTGAAGAGGCCATAGCAAATCCGATTTCATGCAGGAAGGCATCCATAATTGTTTTACTGCCTTCAATGTCACTTAAATCCATTCCACCTAGTTGAACCAGACCGCCTTTAATACCTAAGAAAGTACCTAAGATTCCGGCAACCACAAACAGGCCCGGAAGAATGGTAATCATATCATTCAGCGCACCCATCGGAATCAAACCGAAAACTTTATTAAAACAAGGGTTATGGTGCAGCGTAGAGCGCGTAATCTGCTGAAGCTTCGGAGTTTCTTTAGACCACTTCAGATGCTTCAATTGTTTCAAAATGTCTTTCACCAGCCAAGCACAACCCTGCTTAACAAGAAAGACACGGTCATTCATTGACATCACGTGGTCAACGTTGCCGTTTTTGTTGCGATCTCTGAATGCAAAAA